>CANGQQ010000069.1 GCA_947456025.1 Chitinophagaceae bacterium
ACGGCGGGAGTGGTATGTCTGATCAAATAAATTTCCATGCTGCAATCCATCCTAAATAAAAAAAGACTTCGGTAACCTGTTGAATGGTTCCCAAACAATCACCCGTATAGCCGCCAATCCATTTGTGAAAATAACGGCGTATATACCAGGTTGCGATCAACGGGGCAACAACCGCAACGCTGTGCAGGCCCAGAAAAAACAGGGGTATAATTCCAAAGCACAACGCAGGAATGATTTCACGCTTCGTAATGGTTTTGGCTAACGGTTTGGCTTTGGCGTCCTCGTTTTCACGTACATAACTGCTGCTTGCAACAACCAGTACGGCACACAAACGACTGAAGCTGTGTCCTGCAATCAACACAACGGCAATCGCTGCATACGGTATACTCAGCAATGCCGTGTACTTTAAAAGTAAGATCATGCAAACGCCAATAACACCATAGGCGCCTGTCCGACTGTCTTTCATAATATCAAGAATCTTTTCTTTGGTCCATCCGCCGCCAAATCCATCACACACATCCGCAAAACCATCTTCATGAAAGGCGCCTGTAATAAAAATACCTGCTGCAATGGAAAGCAGCAGTGCAATTGGTGTGTTGAGTAAATAGTCGGCACCATAAAACACGGCGGCACATGCGCCACCCACAATCCATCCCATAAGCGGGAAGTAACGTGTGGCTTTGTTTAAATACTCAGGATCATGGGTCACCCATTTGGGACAGGGGATCCGGGTGTAAAACATAAGTGCTGTAAAAAATAATTCAAGTTCTTTTTTCATGCTGTTTTTCCTTCTATGCCCGCACTTTCAAAGCTGGCCATTTCATTTAAAAAAGCAACTGCCGTTTGAAGCAACGGCATCGCTAAGGCCGCGCCGGTGCCTTCGCCCAAACGTAAACCTAATTGCAACAGCGGCTGCGCCTGTAAATAGTCCAGCATCAACCGATGTCCCTGCTCATCGCTGCAATGGGCAAAAATACAATGTTGCGTTATGAATGGGTTGATTTGATGCGCCACCAGTAATGCGGCGGTGGCAATAAAACCATCCACCACGATGAGCATCTTTCTTTGATGGGCTTCCAGATAGGCCCCCGTCATCATGGCAATTTCAAAACCTCCGATTTTACACAGGAGTTCCAAAGCCGTTATGGAGGGGTCGCCCAATTGATGCAGCCGACTCACATCTTCCAGGATCGTTCGCTTTTGTTGCAACTGTTCCGTATTGACGCCCGTTCCCTTGCCCGCACAAAGATCCATTGAATGCCCAGTGTAATGATGCAGGATCAGCGCTGCAGACGAAGTGTTTCCGATTCCCATTTCACCCAATCCAATACAGTTGCTTCCTGCTTCGTGCAATGCCGCAACCAGTGCCGCTCCGCTTTGCAGGGCCTGCGCTGCCTGTTGGGTGTTCATCGCAGGACCTTTGCTGTAGTCCTGTGTTCCTTTGGCGATGGGTACATGCTGAATGGGTAATGCGGCATCGAAATCATGATTAACACCCGCATCGGCTATCGTAAGACCAATGCCATGCTGCCGGCAAAAAACATTGATGGCCGCGCCTCCTTGTACAAAGTTGAGAACCATCTGCGCTGTTACTGCTTGCGGATAGGGATTCACTTTGCCTTCGGCAGCAATGCCATGATCGGCGGCAAACACCAGAATATGGGGCTGTTGCAGTACCGGTGTTAAGCTGTTTTGAATCCATCCAATCTGCATGGCAATGGACTCCAGCATGCCCAGCGCACCAATTGGTTTTGTCTTTTGATTGATCTTGTGTTGCAGTTGTTCCTTGATGGACATATGTTTAGTCGTTGGATTTGGAAGTGTTGTTTTCAATGGATGCGTTCAAAATTTCCAGCAGACAGTTACGACAAAGGCAATCGTTGTATTGCTTTAACAGTTGTTTACTTTGTTTGGTATTCAATGGAATGCCATAGCACGCACAGGTTTCAATGGAGGAAGCACAACAACGAAAGGTTGTTTGACAACGCGGACATGTTTTGAGTTGTGCTGCTTCCATATGCTTGAATAAAAGTGAAAAACCGGATGCTTGCTGTTTGCATGCACCCGGTTCTTACGCTGTTAAAGTTCGATGGCTACGCCTCCCTGAATCAGAAAAGGAATGCTGTTGAACCCTCTGATGTCGTAGAAACGAGTGCCTGTAATATTTTGAGCATCTACAAATACTTTGATCTGTTGCTTCGGACTGTAGGATGCATAGGCTCCGCCAACGAAATAGGCCTTTAACAAGGCATCGGGAACCTGAAAACCACCAACATCATATCGGGCGCTAACGGTTTTTGCCTGTAGGCCAAGGTACAATCCCTTTTTAAACGTATATCCGATTTGAACATTCAATTGATGTTTGGGGCGTTTCAGCAAATAACTATAGGCCGTATCTTTTGTCGTGATCCTGCTTTGAATGAATTCGTTTCCGCTCAGGTACGTGTAATTGGCGCTCAATTGAAGATTGCGTACAGGCGTTACTGCCACTTCCAGTTCCAGTCCTCTTACAATTTGATTGGGTACGTTGTAGTATTTGTATTGTAAATAATCAAAGTCGATTCCTGTTTCAATTTCTCGGTAAAAAAATACGGCACGCGAGCGGAGCGTTTTATAACTGTGTTGCACACCGGCTTCGTAATTGATGCTCTTCTCCGGTTTCAGATCCGAATTGCCGAAGGCGCTGTACAGTTGATAGAGGCCCGGGGTCTTAAATCCGGTAGCGATACTTCCAAACAAGCGCAGATGCGGGTTCAATTGATAACTCGGATTCAACGTGAAGGTTGCATTGTTGCCATAACTGCTGGTTACATTGTAACGGCCACCGCCCTCTATGGTCAGTTTCTTGTTCTTGCTGTTGTACACCAGAGATGCGTACAACGATTCCAGTCGCATCGACGTGTCTTTGAATCGATCGGTGTAAGGACCGAAGCTGCTGATGGATTGATAGGTACTGTTATAGGATAAAAAACGGTTGTCATACCCCGTTAGTAAAATGAATTGTTTGTTCAGTTCAAACGATGCAAAGAGTTCCATGAAATGGTTTTTGGCGGCATAGTCATCTTTTTCGAATTTGGCAAAGCCTCCTACATGGGTGCTGTCGTCAAGAAAATTACGTCGGGAATTGCTGAACTGGTAGTTGCCGGTGACCTGAATGCCCTTTCCTTTCCAGGTGAATCCCGCACCGGTATTGAGATTGCGACTGCGTTTGGTAAAGTCACGGTCGTCCTGAAAGGCGCCTCTGTCCACATCTGTTTTGTACGCATTGCTTTGAAGAAAGGTCCGCAGGTTCAATCCTTTGGTGAGTTGATATTTGATGGAAGCGCTCAGGGTTTGGCCTTTAAATCCGTCGCGGTCAAATTGCCCGTTGTTTTGGGCATCTTGTGCGGCCGAAAATCCTTTGGTTGTCATGCGGGACCCCCGAAGCTGATACGTTAAGTTGCCTTGTTTCCCGTACAACTGCAGGTGCTGGCGAAAGGTGCCCTGATTGCCGGCGATCAATCCGGCTTTCAAACGCAGAGGTCCCTGAATGGGATCTTTTACGGTAATGATGTTGATCACACCCGCAACGGCATCGCTGCCATAAAGCGTAGATTGCGCGCCCCGTGCGATTTCGATGCGTTCAACTTCGTGAATCGGAATCAGGTTGAGGTCAAATTCGTTGTTGATTTGCGAAGGATCGCTCACGGGAATACCATCCAGCAGAATTAATACACGGCCACTGTTGCTGCCTCTTAGATAAACGGTTTGAACGGTACCGGCATTGTTGAGCGCGCCGTTGATGGTAATACCGGCCTGATCATTCAAGACCTGAGCAATGCTGCGGCCCTGGCTCCGGCTGAGAATGTCTTTGCCAATGACGGTTACAACTTTCCCGGTTTGGGTTTGTTTTTGTTCGATGCGGTTGGCGGTTACAATCACTTCATTGAGTGCGGTAACGGTTGTGTCTTGTTGTGCTTGTACATAGCTGCTGAAGCATAGAGCAGCCACGACAAAAACTTTCTTTTTCATGTTGAAAGAAATTTAAGGTGACTGCTTTCGTGCGGAAAATACTGCGTTGTTACATGCAGCATCAGAAATGGAACATTCTCTATCTTTCAGATCAGAAATCGTTACACTCCTTGCTTTTCACCCGAAAGCAAAATAATGGTTGTTGCATCCGGCAGGTCTTCTGGCTCAACTTCAGTTTCCGAACCTTCCCGTTTTCTAAGGCAAAACAGTGGTTGGAGTTGGAATCTGTTCTTTGCAAGGAGCAAAGCAAGTTTTACAGCTACGGGGATAGCGCCGGATTTGCACCGGACTTCCCTTTTAACCCCTTATTTAGGGGACCAAATACACGGCAAATGTAGTGGATCAAAACTCAGATTCAAAATTGGGTTACGCACAGGTTTATTCACACTGTTGCCGTTCGATTTTATAAATTAAATGATTACAGCGTTAGGGTCGTAATAATACGGTGGGAATCCTCGTCAAAAAATCTCTATTTTCGTGCTACTTAACACTGCGCATGCTTTATGAATAAATGGTTGCTTGTTGGATGGATGACAGTACTGCTGCTGAAAGGAACAGTCGGACTTACACAAAATGTATGGGATCTCCGTCGTTGTGTGGACTATGCGGTGACCAACAATATTAACGTCAAGCAAGCCGATATCCAAGCAAAAATTGCCGCACTGAATGTGCAGCGTCAGAAATTGCAACGCTGGCCATCGGCTAATTTCCAAAGCAATGCCGGTGAGCAATTTGGTCGTTCCATCGATCCGGCTACCAATCAGTTTACCAACAACCAAATCACCTTTACGCAATTTTCTTTTTCAACTTCTGCAACACTGTTTAACTGGTTTTCGGGGGCCTACACCATTCAGGCACAGGAACTCGAATTGAAAGCGCAATATGCCACGGTCGAAAAGTGGAAGAACGATATTTCTTTGAATGTGGCAGGAGCGTATCTGCAAGTGCTGTTATCAAGAGAGCAAATTCAGATTGCGCGTGTGCAATTGCAACAAACGCGCGAACAACTTTCCAATACAAAGAAGCTGGTGGATGCGGGAACGCTACCGGAACTGAGCGCTGCCGAACTGGAAGCCCAACTGGCACGCGACAGCAGCAGTTACGTGAATGCGGAAACGGCTTATGCCTCCAATTTATTATCACTCAAGATCTGGATGAACTACGATCCAATGGAACCGCTGGAACTGCTCGCTCCTCCGGTGGATCAGATTCCGGTTGAAAACTTTGCGGATTTACAACCTGTATCGGTTTACAACCTGGCCTTGCAAAACATGCCGCAGCAAAAGGTCAATCAGTTGCGGTTGCAGTCGTTGGATCGGTTCCGGAAGGCCGCCCGTAGTGCATTATATCCCACCATCTCCGCATTCGGAAATCTCAACTCGGCTTATTCCAGTGCCTTGGAAGTATTGCCCAAAGGCGCACCGGTGTTGACGAACGTGCCAATAGGACTGGTAACAGTTGACGCCAATACCTACACCGTTGTACGTCCGTCACTCATTTCAACGGATTTCAATAAAGCAACGTTTTTCAGACAACTGGATTTTCAGTTCCGTCAAAATCTGGGGCTCAGTCTCAATGTTCCGATCTTCAACGGAGGTACAGCAAAAACAAATTGGCAACGCAGCAAGTTGAATTATCAAAGTCAGCAATTACAGGTAGAGCGTGACAACCTCACACTCAAACAAGATATTACCCGTGCCTACAACGATGCTACGGCAGCCTATCAGCGTTATCAGGCTTCCGTAAAAACCGTTGCAACCGCCGAGTATTCGTTCGAGTTAACCCGCAAGCGCTATGAAGCCGGACTGTTAAGGACCATTGATTTGATCACCAATCAAAACAATTTATTCAGAGCGCGTTTGGAACAAACCGCCAATCACTTTGAATACGTGTTTCGGATGAAGGTGCTGGAATTCTACAAAGGGCAGGGTTTGAAACTTTAAAAACTACCGCTATATTCACAAAAAGAAAGGGATCGTATATGAACAAAAAAATCTGGTGGCTGGCAGGAATCATCGTTGTACTCATTGGTACGTTGATTCTTTTGAAGAAGCAGGGTATCATTGGAAAAGATCATACCATCAGAGTGGCAGTGGAAAAGGCGCAAAAGCGCACCATCATTGAATCGGTGAGCGCCAGCGGGAAAGTGTATCCCGAAGATGAACGCCGCGTGAGTTCCGACGTAAGCGGTGAAATCGTTGATTTGTATGTAAAAGAAGGTGATAGCGTTCGCAAAGGACAAGTATTAGGCAAAGTGTTTGCCGATGTGCTTACCAGTTCACGCGACCGTGCCGCTTCCATTGTCAACCAGCAGGAAGCACAGGTGGGCAATACAGAAGCTGCTATCAATGCATTTGAAGCAAGACTCAAACAGGCAAAACTCAATTACGAGCGTCAAAAAAAATTATTGAACGATAAAGTGATTTCGAAAGCCGAATTTGAACAGGCCGAAACACAATATCAAACGGCCGAGGCAGATCTGAATGCAGCCCGTCAAACCGTGAAAAGTACCAAAGCGGGGGTGCAGAGTGCGCAAGCCAGTTTAACCGAAGCCAACAAGAATTTGTCGCGGACTTCCATTCTGGCGCCGATGGATGGTATTGTTTCACTGCTGGCTATGAAGAAAGGCGAACGTGTTGCCGGGAATCAATTCAGTCTGGGTACCGAAATTCTGCGGGTAGCCGATATGAGCAAGATTGAAGTGCGCGTAGATGTAGGCGAAAACGATATTCCAAAAGTGAAAATTGGCGACAGTGCCGTGATAGAAATTGACGCCTACAACGACCGGAAATTCAAAGGCGTTGTTACGCAGATTTCCAGCAGCAGCAGTTCGGCACAAACTCAGCAGCTCACAACAGCTTCGGATGTAACCAGTTATAAAGTGTACATCCGTCTGGATCCCGCTTCCTATGCCGATCTGATCAATCCCGCACAAGGCCGGAATTTACCGTTCCGCCCCGGTATGAGCGCCAGTGCCGATATTCAAACAACCCGTAAGGTACAGGTGTTGTCGGTTCCCATTTTAGCCGTAACAACAAGAGACCGGAACGAACAAGCGGCCGAGTCCAAAGCCAAAGAGGAAGCCGATAAAAAAAGAGCGCAGGGCGAAACGCCGTCTGATGAAACAGTGTACAATGCCGATGAAATGGAAGAGGTTGTATTTGTGGTTCAGGCAGACGGAGCAGTGAAAAAAGTAAAAGTCCAAACCGGCATCCAGGATAACGAATACATTGAAGTTTCCGGTGACCTCAAAGAGGGCGATCAAATCGTGAGCGCACCTTATAATACTATCAGCAAAACCCTCAAAGACGGATCCAAGGTAGAAGTGGTGACCAAAGACAAAATTTACGACACAAAGTAAGCAGTCTATTTTCCTCAGTGTGAAAGGGTTAGCCTTTTTGAAATGCAAAACAGGCTTTGAAGTCACGCTATCGGCAATGCGAACGATTGTTTGTGCTTATTTTTGTCGTACTTTTACTTAAGAATTGGGTTCGTAAGCCGTGTTATTACGGTTTCCTGTTTTAATTTCCTACCTTAAGAAAACCTCCGATACCTGCCGAATACTTGAATGGATTCATTTCTCACGGAATGCATCACCCGATCCTTTGAAAACCACCAAGGAAGAGCCCGAAACAGTTACACGGCAAACGTGTATGTATTTAAGAACCACAATGAATCGGGTAATGAAACTGAAATTTTACACGCGTACGAATGCTTTAAGGACTTCTTTACGTTCTACTTATATTGGATTGGTTTGTCTTGCAGTTGGCTTGTTGACAGCAACCGTTTCAATGGGACAAACAGCGGGAGTTCTGGATGATTTTGCGGATGGGAATATTATAGCCGGGCCTGCATGGACGCTAACGACCGGTATTCCTACTATCACAGCAGGTGAATTAGTTTTTGCAACGCCCAGTGGATCGAATGGTGGAGGGTTGAATATGTACACCAATTTTACAACTGCATGTCAGCAGTGGAGTTTTTCGATAAGAAGTAGTAGTTCTTCGAATGTTGACATTTTTCGCTATTTTTTCATTCTCAAGGACAGCCCGGATCCTACAAATGCAGCAGCCGATGGCTATTACATACAATATTTTGCTAGTAGTGGAGATTTTATTCTTGGAAGGTTAGATAACGGCATAGCAACTACATTAAATACTTTTGATGGAAGCCCTACTGCCCCTACAGCGGCAAGAAATATTAAGGTAACTCTTTCATCTGCCGGGTTATTTGAGTTTTTTGTCAATAACATTAGTACAACAGTCCCAAGATTTACTGTTAATGATGCTTCCTATAAATCTTGTTTAACTCAGTATCAGGCAATCAGAGTTATCGACGCTACGTCAACGACAACCAGTTACACTTACTATGCCGATAATTTTGCATACGTAACCTGGCCCTGCACCAATCCCGCCGATGGTGGAACCATTGGCAATGCACAGGCACAGTGTGCTCCATTTGATCCGGCAGCTCTTACGGAACTAACACCTCCAACCTGTTACTATGGCACGCTGGAATACAAGTGGCAGGTATCGGATGACGGATCGTTGAGCGGGTTTACGGATATAGCAGGAGCCATTTCGGTAAGCTACAATCCGCCGTTCTCCAATCAACGGGCCTTCTATAAAAGGTTAACAAGGGTAACATGTGCAGCTCCTTGGTTGGAATCGAATGTGATTCCGGTTTATATTTCCAATTTCATCACGGGTTATCCCAAAGACGATACAGTGTACAACCAACTGGGGAATGCCATTTTTGGTGTGGAAGTTAGTATGCTATCAGGAAATGCCTTTCAGTGGCAGGTAAGTACCGATGGCGGTACGAGCTGGTCGAATATTTTTGCCAATGCCACTTACATTATTTCTACTCCGGCTGCAAATCCAAGCAGATCCTTCCTGAATGTGACCAATCCCACCTATGCCATGCACCAATACCAGTACCGTTGTGTGATCACCAATGTCTGTGGAACGGTTGAGTCAAATGGCGGAACACTCAATGTGTTGCCGATGTATAATTTCTCGAATACCACTACCGAGACCTGTGGTTCCTGGGATGGTACTTTAAACAAAACAATAACCGTAGCGGGCATTGGAACTTTGAACACCGGTACTATGGTGTTGAAGCAGATCAATGTCAAAATGGGTAAAAACTGTTCACCTTTGAGAAATTTTGACACCTACGATTTCAGATTGACTTCCCCTACCGGAGTCGTTTACAACTTCATTACCAACTTGACCAATAATGTTGCAGGTAACTGGATAGATATGCGTTTCCGGGATCATGTGTCACTTGAACGTATTCGTGATCTTTCAGATATTACACAAGATAATTATTTTCCTTATTCTATTGGCTATTATGGCGTTGATGGTTTGCCTGCATCCGATTTTCAAACAGTATTCAATGGCGCAAATGCAGATGGGGACTGGACATTTACAGTTAGTGAACAAGCAGCTGCAAACGGGGCGTCGTTTGAAGGAGTAGAGTTAATCTTTGGTCCTGAATTTTCAATTGCAGACTACTCTTCAATCACAGCCAATAACAGTTGTGCCAATGCGTTATGCATCGGTTCCGATAGCCGGATTATTATTGGTACTAATGATTTGTTTAGTCCCAATGATCCCAATTATCCGGGGGGTACTGTTGGAACTTGTGCCTGGAATCAGGCGAACAACAATTCAGCCTGGTATTATTTTTGGGCGAGTGCTACCACAGCCTATATCTCTGTTAGTGGGATGCGGACTGATGCCATGACGTATCAAGATATGCAGTTGATTGTTTTGAACGGAAGTAATGGATGTGCCGGACCTTGGTCGGTGCCAACCGGCGGTTGTGCGGATGATGAAACCATTAATAACAGAGCCTATTTATCTGTGCCTAATCAGGGTGGGACAACAATCGGCGGAACTGTGTATGTAAATGGTATTACTGCCAATGCCGAATTCCGGTTACAGGGTCTCACACCCGGCCAACGTTACTATTTATACATTGACGGTATGGGCGGTCGTTCATCAACGTATTACATCGAAGCCACTTCCGGTTGTCAGGCTTGTATCTTGAACAGCATCCTGCCCGTTGAGTTTTTAACCTTCAACGCCGTTTTGAAAAACAATCGCGTGGACTTGCAATGGCAAACCGGAACCGAAAAAGACAATCATTACTTCCAGGTTGAACGTTCGGCTGATGGCCTCCATTGGTTGCCGGGTGAACGTAAACAAGGAGCCGGCAACAGTTCGGCAGTTACTTCTTACGAGGCAGTAGATTACCATCCCTTACCGGGTATCAGTTATTACCGCATCAAACAAGTGGGTTACAATGAACAGGTGACCTATTCGGAAGTGCGTACCATTTACAATCAGCAAAAAGGAATTGCGGTATTCCCCAACCCAACGGCCGATGTGGTAGTGGTGAGCGGTCTTGTGCAGCGGACCAACAACACCATTCGATTGGTGGATGCAGCCGGTAAACTGGTACAGGAATATAAAACCAACAGCAGTACCCATCGAATCGATTTAACGGGTAAAGCACCGGGCATCTATTTCCTCATCGTAAATGGTACCGAGCATCTGCAGGTGGTAAAAACCAAGTAAAACAATTCTTCATACCCAACGGGAACTGATGCGTTTCAAACCGGAACTTGTCGGTTCCCGTTTATTTTTTCAGCGTTGTCGCATCCTAATCGGTTGAGTGTAAAAAACTTGCATGATATTGAGTTTGACGTGTCACTTATTTTGACGGAGTCAACAACCGTTCGGTATCATTTTTGCATATATTTATAAGGTTGCAGCCGAATGATCGAAAGTTTTGTAGAAATGGAACGAGAAGTTGAGTTCACTCGAAAGCAGCATTTGATACTAATTATTTATCCTTTCAATACGAATTTTATTTGATCACATTTTTACACTCTTTTTTATGCAAACCGCACTTCATTCGAAGGAAACTTACACGCGGCATCAAAGACCTCAACACCTGTCAAAAAGCGTTCGCCTCAGTTCTCACTTCTCGTTGCGTGTTTTGATTCTGTTTTGTTCTGCCCTGTTTGTTCAACAAGTTCAAGCCGCAAAATATTACGTCAACGACACCTACACCGTCAATGATGTTTATACAACAGCAACCGGTAATGATGGTAACAATGGCACCACTCCGGCAACGCCTAAAGCAACCGTTCAGGCGATTATTAATGCTTACGTACTCGTTGCATCTGATACCCTATTGATCGATCATGGCACTTACACCGAATCGTTTTCAATCACAAACGCCGACAAGGGCAGTATTGTTACAGGGACACCTTTCCGTGCAAATTATGTCGTGATCAAGGGTGCCGGCTATACCAAGACCTTGTTTACAGCGGCAGCGGCTGCAAAATTCAATCTGTTCATCAACCGTGCCGAGTACATTTGGGTGGAGGGCATCAGTTTTTCAAACAGCAATGCAACGGATAGTTCTTTCAACATTGTAAAAGAATACGGGAACTCATCGGTGATCAAGATGTGCAAACTCAATAATACAAGTACGACCGTTCCATCCGGTAAACCGGCCATTAACATCTTTTTACGTTCAACAAAAAACACTTCTATTGGGGCACAACGTACACTCATTACGAATAATATAATAGACAATAGCAATCAGAATGGGATTGGAGTCTTTGTTTATGGTGATGTGGATTCCTCCAGGATCCAGTACAACACAATTACAATGACCGGCAGCGATGGGAGAGGTATTTTCTTTGGATGCCTTTTTAATGCAGCGGATGAAGTGAGTGCCAGTGCCAATTACTGGCCGGTAGTGGATACGGTCTTTAAAAATACCATTACCGCCAACAATCACGGTATCGAATGCAACTCATCCAGTCCTACGAATA
>CANGQQ010000070.1 GCA_947456025.1 Chitinophagaceae bacterium
ATGAAATGCCCCTGTTGTTTTACCGGGAAATTGCACGTTTCAGCAAAGATCATTTAAGTCCGGGAGGTTCTGTTTATGTGGAAATCAATCAAAGATTCGGCATTGAAACGCAAAAACTTTTTTTGCAGGAAGGCTTTGAATCCGTCGTTTTAAAGAAAGACATGAGCAATAACGACAGGCTTATAAAAGCCACGAAACATTGATCTGTTAACGAAACTTTCGCTCCAATCGAAAAAAACGTGCAGTAACGGGATTTATTCCACTCCTTTTTTATCGACACTCATAACCGCTTTCACTCCAAGCCGATCGGCCGCTCTTAATACGGCAGCAAAACTTTCGATCGTTGCATTGCGGTCGGCATTAATAACAATGCTTACCTCTTCACCACCGATGCGTTTGCTATTGATCAGTTGTGAAAGTGTGGTATCCATGAGTAACGGATCAACAGGCTTTGCGCCTACAAAAAAATGATTAGTCGCATCGATCGTTACAACAACAGTTTGTTTGCTTCGGGTATTACTTTTTGCTTTGGGCAAAGAGGCCTTGCGTACATTGGGATTGGCCAGTGTGGATACAATCAGGAAGAACATCAGCAGAATGAATAAAATATCATTGAGCGCGTCGGTAAAGACTTCACTTTCACCTCTATGTTTCTTTCTTAATTTCATCGTGAGGTTTTTTAGTGCGTTGGCTCTTGGAGTACATCCAGAAAATCGGCAGCAGCAGCTTCAATCTGGTTCGATGTTTTATCTACCTGTGTTTGCAGAATATTGTGCAACAAATAAGCAATCATCCCGATCAACAAACCTGAAATGGAACTGATCAGTTTGGTGTAGATTCCCCCTGCAATTGTACTCAACTCATACTCTCCGGTTGCATTGATATTATAAAACAACTGCATCAATCCAGCCAACGTACCGATAAATCCAAAAATGGGCGCTACTTTAGAAATAACGGACAGGATATTGATGTTCTTTTCCAATTTATACAATTCCAGTTGTGCAATATTTTCCATACTTGCACTGATGGCATCAATCGGTTTACCGATCCGTTGAATGCCCTTGTCGATCATTCGACCTACCGGATTGTTCGTATTTCTTGCAAAGTTTCTTGCAGCGGTCACATTTCCGCTCACAATATTATCACGAATGATGTTCATGAATTTTTCATCCAAAGCAGCCGCTTTTTTGATCGCCATCCATCGCTCGGCAAAAACATAAACGGTTGCAACACTTAAAATGAGCAAGGGCAGCATGATCCAACCTGCTTTCATCAACAAATCGAACAAGTGCATTTCTTTGGGAGCCACGCCTTGCGCAACAGTTTGCTGTAGCGTGTCTACTGCCTGCTGTACTTGTAATAGAAAAAAATTCATGCGGTAGGTTTTAAACAAATGTAATCGTTGCTGCTAATTTAAACGGTATCTGCAACGGTTTATTTTCCACAACCAAAGATCGGTCCGATTCGAGTGAACACACCAACTTATTTTGTTAGAGGAATGCAAAAGTAATCACTGTATAAAATCAATTCAAAAAAAAGCCGGATCAGAATCCGGCTTTCAAGTCTTTTGGTTTGTCCTATCAGACCTGTCCGGATTGCTTGACCATCAGCGCTTGAATTTGCTTCATGGTTTTTTCCATTCCATCGGCGCTCCCGTCAAGAAAAATAATATTGCCTTTTCCGTACTCTGCAAAATTCTTCACGGCTTCGGTCCACATACTGAACAAAATCACATTCGTATCCAGATTGGCCTGCTTCATTTGCTCCGCGGCTTCGGTCATACCCTTTGCCACTTCCTGACGGAAAAGCGCCACACCTTGTCCGCGTAAACGGGCAGCTTCACGCTCTGCCTCTGCAGCAATTTTGATTGCATTTCCTTCCGCTTCTGCACCTTTCGTTTTGGTGATCAACAAGGCCTGACCTTCATTTTCGGCAGCAGCTTTTAAATTGTTACTGGCCACAACACGACTCATACTTTCCATAATAGCCTGATCAAATGTTATATCATTGATTTGGAGATCCTGCAAATGATACCCCCATTCTTCCAGCGAGTGATCAATTTCTCCTTTTACGTAGTCGACAATTTCACGACGTTGACCCAAAATTTCAGCCTGACGTTTCGTAGCCACATAGCTCCTGATATTACCTTCAATGGTACGTACCAGAGCTTGCATCAAATCTTTATCGCTGATGAATTTAAACGCTACTTTCTTGATTGTTTCTTCTTCGGCATTCTGAACGCTGTACAACAGCATACTTTTGAAATAGACATTTGCCTGATCAATAGTTACAGCCTGAAACTCCAGTTCAACCGAACGGTTTTGAATGCTGACCCGCTTGTAGATCTGTTCCAATACCGGTATTTTGAAATTCAATCCGGGTTTTAAAATACGCTGGTACTTACCAAACATCGTTACAACAGCAATCGTACCCTGATTGACAGTTACCAATCCGCTGAAAACAATAAACAGAACAATGAACAACCACCAAAAGTGAAGAATGAAATCCATAGATTTAAATTTTGATTAAAATTAGCATAAAGAACTATACAAACGGAAAGAACCTGAATCTCCAAAATGAGGAAGGCATTACTTGAATCTTCTTATTTCGATCAAACACTTCTTTCTTCCCAAACACGAACCAATTCGATCAGCATACGGGCACTCTGTTCCATATCCTCCACACCAATCCATTCATGTTTACTGTGAATGGCCTGCATACCGGTAAACAGGTTGGGAGAAGGAAGTCCCAAATAACTGAGTTTGCTTCCATCTGTACCACCCCGGATGGGTTCTTTTACAACAGTGAACCCGCATCGTCTATAAGCCTCTTCTGCATTCGCAACGATTTCAGGATGCTGATCCAGTACTTCACGCATGTTTCTGTATTGTTCTTTCACAATAAATTCCATCGAGGCACGTGGATATTGCTTCAAAACGGAGGCTGCAATCGAATGCAATCTTTCTTCATGTTGCTTCAACCCTTCAAGTGTAAAATCACGAACGATAAAATCAAGAGTCGCTTTTTCAGCAATTCCGCTGATGCCAACAGGATGAACAAAACCTTCTCGTTTTTCGGTTGTTTCGGGACTCCACTCCGTTCTTGGCAAAGAAGACAGTATTTCACCGACTATTTTAATGGCATTGACAAGAATACCCTTTGCGGTTCCGGGATGCGCAATCACGCCATGAATAACAATTTTAACGCCATCGGCACTGAAGGTCTCGTCTTCCAATGTTCCCAACTCGGCTCCGTCCAGCGTATACCCTACCTGAGCGCTCAGTTTTTTAAGATCTACATGTTCGGTTCCTCTACCCACTTCTTCATCGGGTGTAAATAAAATCTTAATGGTTCCGTGAGGAATTTCGGGATGTAGCATCAGATAATGAGCCATACTCATAATGATGGAAACACCTGCTTTGTCATCGCCCCCCAGTAAGGTTGTGCCGCTTGCCGTTATGATTGACTTTCCAATGTGATTTTTAAGATACGGATAGTTCGCCGGACTAATCGTTTGAGTTGGGTCATCGGGCAAGATCAATTCGCCACCATCATAATTGGAATGCAGAATTGGCCGAACATCCTTGCCACTGCAATCCGGGGCCGTATCCACATGACTGCAAAAACAAACAACCGGAACCTTTTTGGCAGATGTAGCTGGAATCGTTGCATACACATAGCCATATGAATCTAATTCGGCATCTTCAATTCCCATATCCTTTAATTCTGCAACCAGCATCTTTGAAAGATCCTTTTGCTTTTCGGTTGAAGGAAAAGATTCCGAGTGCGGATCACTTTGTGTATCGACTTGAACGTATCGCATCAAACGTGCAGCCGTTCCATACCTATTTTCTGTAGACATACCATTCATTTTTGGGGTGTAAAGAAAACTGTTTTTCACGTGCCACCAAAATCATTCCGCCTTATGAGCTTTTTAACCGTTGAACCCCATAGCCACATTTACCCTTTTTACTGTTTATGAAAATAAATCCCGAATGTCCGGATACGTTAAACTTCATTTCAAACGCTTGAAACTCCAATGTAAAAACGATCGACCCATTCGATCGTTGTGTTTATTAATCGTTTCTGTCTGATTTTCTGAACACTTGCAATTTGAACGTCTTTTTGCTATTTTGCCTGGATTCAAGACAAGCGTTCTAACTATTCTTAACTTAAAAAAGAACACATGAAAAAAATTCTCATTGGCGGATTTATTGGAGGCATTCTTCTTTTTGCGTGGCAAACCATTTCGTGGACGGTCGCAAATCTGCATGAAAAAGGACAGGAGTACACAGCCAAGCAGGACACGGTATTGTCATTCCTTGCCAACGTGGGCCTTACTGAAGGCTCTTATCTTTTACCCAATTCGGCTCCCGGAACATCGATGGAAGAGATGCAGAAAGAAATGAACGCTCATGAAGGAAAACCCTGGGCCTCCATCCGGTATTACAATGAAATGAAGGTGGATATGTCCATGAATATGATTCGGGGACTACTGGCAAACATCATTATTGTTTCCCTATTATGCTGGATTCTGATCCAAATCTCACAAGGCACATTCAGTACCTATTTGCTATCCTGTATCGCGATCGGCATCTTATCTTTTACGAATGGCGCCTACACCGGTCATATTTGGTATCCCTTACATGACATCAATGCTCATTTGATCGATGCACTTGCGTCGTGGGGGCTTGTGGGCATCTGGCTGGGTTGGTGGCTGCCCAGAAAGTAATTCGTTTCTATTGGAGCTATCTATAAAAAAAGTCCGCAGACTGATCGTACTGCGGACTTTTTTATTATGATTCAGGAAATCAGGGAACGATAATCAATCCTTTTGCATCGATTCCAACAATTTCAATATCAAATACGAGTTCTTTTCCGGCTAACTGGTGATTCGCATCCAGCACAACCACATCTTCGCGTACATCAACGATTGTAACAGGAAATTGCTGACCGGCATTGTTATTCATCATCAACTGCATACCAATTTCAGGCGTCATATCGTCGGGGAAATTTGAGCGAGGGAAATCGATGATCATTTGATCGTTTCTTTCACCATAGGCTTCTTCAGGAACGATATTGACGGTTTTCTTGTCACCGAGCGCCATTCCAATTACAGCCGCATCAAATCCTTTAATCATCATACCGGCACCTACCTCAAACTCAAGGGGTTCACGGCCTTCACTAGAGTCGAATAATTCTCCAGTTGTCAATTTACCGGTGTAATGCACACGTACGGTATCTCCATTTTTCACCTGTTGCATAAAATAATTATTTGCGCAAAAGTACCGTAATTCTACCCGTTCCTCTTAACTTTTTTTTACCGCCTTATTTCTGCAATTTTGAAACCAAATCACGTTTGAATGAAACAGTTCCTGTTGTTACTTGTTCTGCTGACAACCCTTTCCTGTCATTCTCAGATCCGAAAAGGAAGAGGAGGATATACCAGAGGCTCGGTGAAAGACCGAATGGTTGAAACCGGAGCCGAAAATCTTTCACAATACCTGCCCCTTTTGAAAGGAAAAAAAGTGGCTGTATTTGCCAATCAAACATCCGTTGTGGGAAACACACATCTGGTTGACACTTTACAGAAACTTGGCGTGAACATTCGGGTCATCTTCGGTCCCGAACACGGTTTCAGAGGAAAAGCGGATGCAGGTGAAGCGATCAGCAATTCGAAAGACCCTCTTACCGGCATACCGGTTATTTCTTTGTACGGCAACAAAAAGAAACCTACGGCCGATGAATTGAAGGATGTAGACGTGATGCTCTTTGACATCCAGGATGTAGGCGTTCGGTTTTATACCTATATCTCGTCGCTGGAGTATTATATGGAAGCCGCTATGGAATCGGGAAAACATTTAATTGTACTCGACCGGCCCAATCCAAATGGACATTACATTGATGGTCCGGTATTGGAAAAAGAATACCAATCATTTGTCGGCATGCAATCAATCCCGGTTGTTTACGGCATGACCATTGGCGAGTATGCCCAAATGCTCTACGGCGAACAATGGCTGAACTCCAAAGCCTATTCTTACGGCAAAGGATCCGGAACGTTTGAACTTACGATCATCCCCTGTAACAATTACACCCATAAAACGCTGTACACATTACCGGTGAAACCCTCCCCCAACCTTCCGGACATGCAATCGGTTTATCTGTACCCCACTACCTGTTTCTATGAAGGAACGGTACTGAGTGAAGGCCGGGGAACCGATAAACCCTTTCAGATTTATGGCCATCCCTCCTATTCCAACAGCATGTTTTCATTCACGCCTACAAGCAGAGAGGGTGCAAAAAGGCCCAAGCTGCAAGACCAAGTTTGCTACGGATGGGACCAGAGTGGAACGCCGGAAGAAGTGCGTCATCGTGTAGCCAACAAACTGCAAATCAGCTGGATTCTTGAAGCCTATAATTTATTCCCTGATAAGAGTCAATTTTTTCTGCAAAGTCAGGGTACAAAAAAAGAAAACGTTTTTTTCAATAAACTGGCAGGCAACAGCACATTGATGCAGCAAATTAAAGAGGAAGAATCGGAAGAGATCATCCGTAAAAGTTGGGAGCCTGCGCTTTCGCAGTTCAAGAACCTCCGAAAAAAATATCTTCTTTATCCTGATTTTGAATAAATGCTCGTTTCATAAGTACCTTTACAGCACAAAATACAAAGCATGCTTACAGTTCTTCATCCCTGGCACGGGGCATCCTACGGATCCAAAGCTCCTGAACAAGTTCAAGCCCTGATTGAAATCCCTCAAGGAAGCAGAAGTAAATATGAAATTGATAAAGAGACGGGCTTGTTGCGTTTGGACCGCATCATTTTTTCATCCTTTATTTATCCGGTTAACTATGGCTTCATCCCTCAAACACTGGGACAAGACGGAGACCCTTTGGATATCCTGGTTATTTGTTCGCAACCCATACAGCCTTTGTGTTTGGTTGAAGCAACCGTAATCGGCAACATGCAAATGATCGATCAGGGACAAATGGATGATAAAATCATCGCGGTTGCAAGTAACGACCCTACCGTAAAACATATCAAGGATATTGATGAACTTCCGGAACATTTTTTCAATGAACTGAAACATTATTTTGAAGAATACAAAGTGCTTGAAAACAAAGTTGTGGAAATCGACAATTTTCAAAATAAAACCGAAGCATTTCGCATCATACAGGACGCAATCAACTTTTACAAAGAAACCTACAGAGATTCTTTATAACTAAATGCTTTCATGAACCGAATGCACATCAAAATGGACACACAAACCATTATTACACTTTTATTGATTGGCTTAATCGCCGGAACACTAAGTGGCATGGTAGGTGTTGGTGGCGGTATCGTAATGGTACCGGCACTTGTGTTTTTTTTGCATTACAATCAACATCAGGCTCAGGGAACCTCACTTGGCGTTATCATGCTTCCCGTTGTATTCCTGGCATTCTACCAATACTACCAATTAGGAGAGGCTACGCAATCCCCTATCCGTTGGCAGGCAATTGGATTGATTGCAATTGCTTTTGTAGCCGGAGGTTTTATCGGAGGAAAAATTGCCGTCAATGTGAATCAGGCCGTTCTGAAAAAAATCTTTTCGATTGTACTGATTTATACGGCTGTAAAAATGCTTGGGTGGGACAAAACGGTTATTCAGTTTTTCAGCCACAAAGGTCATTAACTCAGTCTCCGGATCATCCGTAGCTTATGCATTCGCTGAAAGTTTTCACGATTGAGAATTCCCATATGATCAATGGTATCGATCCGAACTTTACCGTAAACATGTATGACTTCACGCTCATTGAGCAATAAGCCTACATGAGACAGTTGATCATTTTCCTGATCAAAAAACACAAGATCACCGCAACAGGATTCCTGAAGCGAACTTACCTCTTCACCAACTAAAGACTGGTTCGCAACAGTGCGCGGCAATCTCTTTCCAAAAAAACGCAGGACCTGTTGAACAAAACCGTTGCTATCCAATCCAAATACACTTCGTCCGCCCCATAAATAAGGAGCATTCAAAAACAAAAAAGCAACTTGCCGTACTGTTTCATCTTCGAAAGGGTAAGCTCCTTCCATAATCAGTTTGCTGCTGCTCCTGATCCTGTATTCGCCCCACTGCGCTTCGCCATTCAACAAAGCCGGCAAAGCACTACCCAATGGCACATGCATGGGCGCCTCATTCACTTGCATGATGCCGCTCCAGGTTTGAACCAACGGAACCTGATCCTGCAAAGCAATATCGTGATGGACAAGTGCGAGTTGATTACGGGGACAAAACCCGGCAAAACCATCAAAAACACTTACAACCTCAAACCAGTCATCATGCAATGAAATCAACTCTACCGCTTCACCAAAAAGCAACTGAGAGGTCATTTCGGAGTCGTGACGGGGCAGTCTGCGGATAGGCGTAACCGGCACAATGGATAAGGCATGGTTCATAGAAATTCCTTTTGTATGAATTTATGGAAATTTCATATAAAATGAATCTCTGTTGAAAATGCACTAATTTAACCGACGAACCTATTGCTTTTTGATTGACACAAACAACATATCGGATCAGGAATTATTGAATCAGTATTACAAAGATGGTAACGGCAAATGGCTGGGTTTTTTATTACAGCGTTACACCCTTTTGTTATTGGGCGTGTGCATGAAATATTTAAAAAATGAAGAAGAAGCCAAAGATGCCGTTCAACAAGTTTTTGAAAAATGCATCCGTGAACTGGACAAATACCCTGTCCATTATTTTAAAAGCTGGATTTACAGCGTTGCCAAAAATCACTGTCTGATCCAGCTAAGAAATAAAGGCAAACTACCCGGCGAGCTTCAGGAAAACATGGCTTTGGAAGATGAATCCGATGAATACTACGAACGGATTTTGGAAAAAAACGAATTATTGAACCATCTGGAACAGTGCTTACCCCTCCTCAATCCGGATCAACGCACCTGTATTGAAGCGTTTTATCTGAACAAAATGAGTTATCGTGAGATTGCTGAAACAACCGGACTCAGCTTGATGCAGGTAAAAAGCAATATTCAAAACGGGAAAAGGAATTTAAAACAACTCTTACTGCAATTGAAACGGAATGAAAGATAAAATAAAACCAAACAGCGAATGGTCCGAAAAGGATGTGTGGGATTATCTCAATGGAAACCTTTCATCCGAGAAGCAGCATGAACTGGAATTCAACCTATCCTCCTCAGAATTCCTGCAAGATGCGGAAGAGGGACTACGCGCGATAAAAGAAAAAGAAACAATCAACCGGTCGGTACAGCATATCAATCACAAACTGCTCCGACAGCTAAAGAAAAAATCCCGAACCGGAAAGGATCCATTTTCATCTTTACCCTTACTCATCGTTTCTACGTTCCTTTTACTGGCCCTGATTGTTTTGGCGTTTTTTGTTCTTTATCAAATGAGTCTTACTAAGTGAGATCAAAAAAACACGTAAAGTTTTAAAATAGAACGTGTAATCTTATTTCTGTTTAGAATTATTTCCTATCTTTTTAACACAAATTAAATTTCAATTTTTCGAGTCATTGAAAAAAAGCCGTTTAATTTCGCCAATCAATACCAACAGCTTCAAATACACGATAGATGAATAAACTCCTGACCCTTTTTACAATTGGATTGCTTTTTTTATCCAAAGGCACCATCGCACAGATGACAGATATCGACAGCAATGTATACAAGACCGTAAAACTTGGTACGCAAACCTGGATGGCAAGCAATTTAAAAGTCAGTCATTTTCGAAACGGAAATCCGATTCCACATGCCAAAACCGTTGCAGAATGGATACAGGCCGATATGGATGAACAGCCGGCATGGTGTTATTACAAAAACGATTCAACCACCGAAGAGCAATACGGCAAACTTTACAACTGGTATGCCGTAACAGACCCCCGCGGACTGGCCCCGGATAAGTGGCACATCCCTAACGAAGAAGAATGGATCCGGGTAACGACATTTGTTGGAAGTAAAAAAACAGCCGGAACACGTATGAAACACACAAGCGGCTGGAGGAAAAACGGAAATGGAACAAACACAAGCGGACTCGCCATGCTTCCCGGCGGCTCTCGGAGTGATCAAGGTAAATTCAGTGGAAAAGGTGGATACGGCTATTGGTGGAGTTTTGACGAAAAAGGCGGCGACGATGCCTGGGGCCGAAATCTGGGATACGGTCACGGCTACATCCTTAAAAACTCCTTCATCAAAGGGAATGGCATGTCTGTTCGTTGCGTGAGAGACTAAACAATGCTGAAATTCTTTTTGAACAACCTGAACGATTTACGAGCGACATAATGCTTCAATCCATGAAGCGTGCTGTGGATACGTCTGCAGTAATTCCGCAAGACTGGCCATTTCAAAATCAGCAAAATCAAATCCCGGCGCTACGGTACAACCAACAAAAGAAAAACTGTTCCGGTTTGCCGGTCGCGATGCAAACCAGCACCCTGCAGGTACACAGTGTTGAAACTGAAATCCATTTTCGATATCACTGCCCAATTTGAGTATGCGGCCTTCACCGGAGGGTTCGATGACATAAATCAACAACCCATCGCCTGTGTAAAAGTGCCAGAGTTCATCGCTTTTGATCCGATGGAAAGCAGAAAAGGTTTCTCCCTCCAGTAAAAAATAGATGGCACTGCTGATACAACGCGAACCCGAAAAGCGATCCGGCAGAGCACCTGCGGTAAGCATTTCGGAACTTCTATATGTAGATGCATAAAAGCCCCCTTCGGGATGAGGCTCCATCTGGTAATAACGGGTCAGTTGTTCCGGAACATTCTTAGAACTCATTCGCAAAAAGTAATGGTTTAAAAAAAAGAGAAAGCGGAACTTTCTCTTTTAATGCTTTCGTCAAATTGGTAAGAATACATGTTATATTTCAATCCGCACTTCTACGTTACGCTCTTTTCTTTGCCGGCTTTTTCTGCTTGAGCAAATCGTCAATTACTTTACTGAATGCTGCAACACTAACCGGCCCTTTGTAATCCACATCATTGAGGTAAAAATAGGGAATGTCTTTAATTCCTTTATCGGCCCCTTCGAGTAAATCGGCACGAACACTCCATCCATAGACAGAGTCTACCAACTTGCTTAAAAAATTCTTATCGGTCACGCCCGCATCTTTAGCGTATCCTTTTAAACTGATGGTTCCCAGATTTCTGCGACGGGCAAACAACAAATTGTGCATTTCCCAAAATTTGCCTTCCTGTGCTGCGCCAATGGAGGCTTCAGCTGCTTTATGAGCTCGTTGATGGATTTTTGTCAACGGAAAATGCCTGAAATTAAACCCGATTTTGCCGTCATACTTTTCCAGCAATTCCTTTACAACTTCGTTGGCCTTTGCACAAGCCTCGCTTTCATAGTCACCATACATGACCATTTTTACCGGAGCTTGCTTGTTTCCCACCCAGATATCTCTTGTTGGAATCAGCTCTACTTCTTCTGTTTTTCCTTGCGCCATAATCGCCTCTCTATAGATTTAATAATGAAATAATATTAGAGCCCAAAACCCTGTTCTCAAGCCCTAAACATACACTTTTTAATTAACAATCAAAACACAAGGATGTTGCAGAAATGTTCAGGCTTTAGGCACCGTTCTGATTTTCATTTCGAAAGGCAACCACCCCATCAAAAACATCCACAAACACCGGCTTCGTTTTATCGATTTCTCCGGCCAGGATTTTACGGCTGAGCAGATTCACGATCTCTTTCTGTATCAGTCGCTTAAGAGGTCTGGCTCCAAACTGGGGATCAAAACCGTTTTCGGCCAGATAATCCAAAGCATAATCCGTAAAATC
>CANGQQ010000071.1 GCA_947456025.1 Chitinophagaceae bacterium
ACTTTCATCCGAACTCCGAAATGAGAAACAGGAAAACTGGATCAAAAACAAAACACGCATCATCGTTTGTACCAATGCCTTTGGAATGGGGATCGATAAACCCGATGTAAGACTGGTAATACACCATGATGTTCCGGATTGCCTGGAACATTATTACCAGGAAGCCGGACGTGCCGGACGCGACGGACAAAAAGCCTATGCGGTGCTGCTCTATGAAGAAAAAGATTTGAGTGAACTTCAGGAAAGCTCTTCAATACGCTTTCCAAGCATTGAAGAAGTGAAACAAGTTTACCGGCTACTGGTTAATTACCTGCAACTACCCGCCGGCAGCGGATCGGGCATCTGGCTGGAATTTGAATTGAATGACTTTATCAAGAAAACAAGCATCCCGGTTCAAACTGCTGTGTACGCACTGAAAATGCTGGAACAGGAAGGCTGGTTGCTCTATGCCGAACAAATTTTCATTCCCGCCAAACTGGTCTTTACCGCCTCCAGAGAAACATTGGAATCGTTTGAACAAGCGCATCCGGAACTGGAACCCCTCATCAAGACCTTGTTACGTACGTATGGGGGAATCTTTGATTTGGAAACGATCATCTCCGAGAAACAGATTGCCTGGAATTTGAAACGCGATCCGGTCAGCGTACAGGAAGCATTGCAACAACTGCATCGTGCGGGCCTTGTCGCTTACTCCCCTCAAAAAGAAAAACCCCAACTGCAATTTTTACACGACCGGCCTCCGGTTGATCAACTGTTCATTGATCCTACAAACCGTACGAAACGAAAGAAAGCGTTTGAACAGCGCCTGCAGTTTATGATTCGGTATGTGCAGGACCCCAACCAATGCAGAGCCTCGCAAATTGGAACCTATTTTGGAGACCACTCAACGGTCGACTGCGGGATTTGTGATATTTGTCTTGAAAAAAAATACAAAAAACTGACACCGGAAGAATTTGATCGCATACACGAAATGCTGCTTCAAAAAGCAACGGAACAGCCCTTACACCTGAAAACTTTTCTGAATACCTGCGGCAGTATCTACCGTCAAAAAATTATGCAGGTCATCAACCACCTTTCGGCAGAGGAAAAAATTGTGCTAACGGATGAAGGCGTCCTGCAGTTCCGTTCCTGCAACAATTAAAACAGTCGCTTTTTTCTGCTGCGGCCACCCAGTCCCAACGCACCCAGCAAACTGCGTGTAATGATCGAAGCAGCCGTACGCCCCACTTGCTTCACAACCGGGTGGTCAAAAAATCCTTCTTCTTTTTGTGGCCGGGCTTCTTTTTTGGAATTCGTTTCTTCTTCCTGTTGGACCGTTCGCGCAGCAGCTTCTTCGAGCTTTTCGGTGATCAGTTCATAGGCGCTTTCACTATCAAGCGTTGTGGCGTATTTCTGTACCAGTTTACTCTTTGAAACGAGCGTATGAATCTCATCTTCCGACAAAACATCCATCCGGCTACGTGGTGGCACCAGCATGGTATGAACCAGTGGCGTGGGAATTCCTTTTTCATTTAAAACAGTAACAAATGCTTCGCCAATACCCAGTTGTGTGAGCAAGGCGTCTACATCGTAGAATTCCGTTTCGGGATAATTTTCGGCCGCCTGTTTGATCACTTTCCGGTCAGCAGCCGTAAAGGCCCGCAAGGCATGTTGTACTTTCAATCCCAGCTGGGAGAGCACCGATGCCGGAATATCCTGCGGATTTTGTGTACAGAAAAAGATACCAACCCCTTTGGAGCGGATGAGTTTCACAACGGTTTCGAGTTGTTGCAACAAGGCATCATTTGCTTCCTGAAATACCAGATGGGCTTCGTCAATAAACAAACACAGTTTCGGCTGATCGAGATCGCCCGCTTCGGGCAAAGCGGCATAAAGCTCCGCCAGCAACCCAAGCATGAATGTCGAAAACAATTTGGGACGGTCCTGCAATTCCATCACGCGGATGATGTTGATCTTTCCTCTGCCATCGTCGGAGATGCGCATAAAATCATCCACATCAAAACTGGGCTCACCAAAGAATGCATCGGCACCTTGTTGCTGCAGCTCGATCACTTTACGCAAAATCGTTCCCGTAGAAGATGTTGAAATTTTGCCGTAATTTTTTTCCAGTGTCTCCTTCCCCTCATCACTGATGTATTGAATGACCTTGATCACATCCTTCAGATCGATCAGCGGCATTTTGGTGTCATCGCAAAACTTGAAGATCATGGCCATCACGCCCTGCTGGGTATCATTCAAACCTAAAATACGCGACAACAAAATGGGCCCGAATTCACTAACGGTGGAACGCAACCGAACACCCGGAGCTTCTGCACTAAGTGTCATCAGTTCTACGGGATAAGCAGCCGGCGCATACGTTCCCCCTATTTGACTCAGTCGTTCTTCGATCTTCGCGTTTTTTATTCCTGCGGCGGCAATGCCACTGAGATCACCTTTAATGTCCATCAACACAACCGGCACACTTGCATCACTCAATCCCTCGGCCAATACCTGCAATGTTTTCGTCTTCCCGGTACCCGTTGCTCCCGCAATCAACCCGTGACGGTTCATGGTTTTTAAAGGGAGACAGACCTCTGCTCCTGCAACGGGCTGGCCGTTCAAAACACCGCACCCTAATCGAAAGCGCGGACCTTTAAATGTGTAACCGGATAGAATCTGTTCCTGAAAAGTTGAATCTTGTGACGACATTGTATTTTTTTTCAAGGTTGTTACCGGCAAAATTCGAATACCGGATGGATGCTGAAATTAATTGTTTTTCTTCGAAGCGGCCGTTACAATTTCCTTATTGCAAATGCATTTTTTAAACCGCCGACTTAAAACTCTTCTTCACGCTCCAGCATGAGAATGGCACTTTGCGGCACAATGAAATATTTTTCGTTTTCATAAATCACTTCGGTTGCACCACTCAGTAAAAAAATAGCCAGATCGCCTTCCTTTGCTTGTAACGGGACATACTTCACCTGCTCCTCCTCCGATTTCCAGGGCTCCGCTTCAACCGGCATCGGAATCGCATAGCCCGGCCCGGTTTTGATGACAAATCCCTGCTGTACTTTTTCCTTTTCCTGGACACCGGGTGGCAGATACAAACCGCTCACGGTTCGTTCATCGGGACGTGCAGGTTGAATTAAGACCCGGTCCCCAATGACAATAAGCTTCTTAAATCGATTGTTGGATGTAATGCG
Source organism: Chitinophagaceae bacterium (assembly GCA_947456025.1). Taxonomy (GTDB): domain Bacteria; phylum Bacteroidota; class Bacteroidia; order Chitinophagales; family Chitinophagaceae; genus Lacibacter. The sequence continues at coordinate 3,183 of CANGQQ010000071.1, forward strand.
CATAACGATCAATGAAAGTTCAAAAATACAAACGATTTGTAGTTGCAACTTTCGTTAAGCACGGTATCGGCTCCTGCGGTTTAACAAAAGTTTAGTCCGGCAGAATATGAATAACTAAAACCTTTAACTTTATTTGACTTAAAAATACAAGGCTATGGAAGAAACGAAAGCAAAAATATTACTGGTAGAAGACGACAGCAGTTTTGGCAATGTGTTGAAAAACTATTTGGAACTGAACGATTACGAAGTGGTTCTGGAACGCGATGGCCGATTGGGACTTGCAGCCTTCCAGCGAGAAAAATTTGACATTTGTCTGCTCGATGTGATGATGCCGCATGTAGATGGTTTTACACTTGCAGAAGAAATCCGCGATATCGATCCCGATGTGCCCCTGTTTTTTCTCAGTGCCAAAACCATGAAAGACGATATTTTGACCGGATACAAATTGGGCGCTGATGATTACATCACGAAACCCTTTGACAGTGAAGTACTGTTAATGAAGATCAAAGCGATCCTCAAACGCAATGAAGAAACGCGTCAGGAAACCGAAAACAAAGAGTTTGATCTGGGCGAGTACCATTTCAACCCCAAACTCCGGGAACTATCTGCTCATGGCAAGACCAGCACGCTTTCGCCCAAAGAAAGTGAATTGCTGCGCATGCTCTGCGAATACAAAAATGATTTATTGCCGCGCGAAACGGCGCTCAAACGCATCTGGGGAAGCGATACGTATTTCAATGGTCGCAGCATGGATGTATACATTGCAAAATTGCGGAAGTACCTGAAAGAAGACCCCAAAGTTGAAATTGTGAACATTCATGGCAACGGTTTCCGGTTAGTTGTATCGGAATAACCCGAAGCAATTCTTAACATAAGGCATGTATCCCGTGGGGTTACATGCCTTTTTTTGCGGCAAAAATGGCTTGGTTACAGCCATCGATAAAATGCAGCAATTCTTTACGGCCACGGTACTTAATGGCAGAGCTCACAAAATGAGGAGGCAGTTCGGCCCAATGTGTACCCAATGCGGTTAAAAAGGTCTTAACCGAAGCGGCCACTTCTTTTTGGGTACTCTTATCGGCCTTTGTAAATACAATTGAAAAGGGAATCTTCCATTCACCCAACTGGTTGATGAAACTAATGTCAATTTCCTGTGGCTTGTGCCGGGAATCAATCAGCACAAACAAGTTCACCAGATTTTCGCGCTTGCGAATGTAGTTTTCGATCATTTTGATCCACTGCTTCCGCTTTCCCTGCGCCACTTTAGCATAGCCGTAACCGGGCAAATCAACCAGATACCAGCTGTTCACTTTGTAGGGCTTTTCATGGATGTCTTCAACCATGAAATGATTGATCATTTGCGTTTTACCCGGTGATTGGCTGGTTTTGGCCAGTTTCTGGTTGTTACAGATCATATTAATCAGGGAGGACTTCCCCACATTGCTTCTTCCAATAAAGGCATATTCCGGCTTATCGGGAGCGGGGCACTGTTCCACGGTAGGACTGCTGATTAAATACGATGCCGATTTGATGTTCATCGGTGCAACTTAAAACTTAAAAGTTAAAACTTAAAAACTTTCAGCCCTTACCTTTGCATTCCCATGACCAACCGCTACTTACACGATACTGTTGTTCCCGACAAAGCATCCGCTCAATCGAAAAAGGAGCAGGTTGCCGGCATGTTTGACGAGATCGCCCATCGCTATGACTTTCTAAACCGGTTTTTATCGGCCGGCATAGATGTGCGTTGGCGCAAAAAAGCACTGGCCTACCTCAAACCCATTCAACCTTCCACGCTTTTGGATGTGGCAACAGGCACCGCCGATGTGGCCATCATGGCAGCACGTGAATTGCAACCCCAAAAAATAACCGGTATTGACATCAGTGAAAAGATGCTGGAAGCCGGACGGGTAAAAATCAAGACCCTGAACCTGGAGTCCAAAATCGAATTGAGGAAAGGCGACAGTGAAACAATAAATTTTCCCGATGCTTCGTTTGATGCAGTAACCGTAGCGTTCGGCGTCCGGAACTTCGAAAATCTGGAACAGGGAATCCGGGAACTTTACAGAGTTTTAAAACCCGGCGGAAGGCTGGTTGTTTTAGAATTCTCCAAACCTAAGTTCCCGGGCATACAGCAACTGTACAATTTGTACATGCGCTTTATTGCACCCGGTGTGGCCGGAGTTTTCGCTAAAAAACAAGCGTATCAATACCTGAACGACAGTATTCAGGCTTTCCCAGAAGGAAAACAGTTTACGACCGTTCTGAACAATACGGGCTTTAAAAACACTACACACAAACCTTTGACATTAGGCATATGCAGCATTTATTGTGGCGACAAATAACGAGTACGCTTTGTGCACTTTGCTTCTTTGTTGTTGTCGCACAGGCTCAACGGGAAGAAAACTTACCGGATCACGAAAACAAACAGTTCTACTTCGGGATCACCCTGAGTGGGAACAGTTCCGGTTTTCAGTTAAGACATCATCCATCCTTTTTGCAAAAGGACAGCATCCTGTATGTGCAGCCGAAATCAAATGGCGGATTTGGTCTGGGCCTGCTGGCTTCGCTGCGTGTAATTCCCCATCTTGAACTGCGTTTCAATCCGCATCTGATCTTTGCCAACCGCACGCTCAGCTATTCTGTTAAATATCCGGCTCCCGGAGAAGAAACGATTCAGGAGAAGACCATTGAAAGTATTTACACCAGCTTTCCTGTACAATTGAAATTTTCGAGTGACCGCATTGGAAATTTCCGCGTATACATCCTTGGAGGAGCCAAATTCGAATACGACCTCGCCAGTAACAGTCAGCGCCGTCAGGCCGAAGATCTTGTAAAACTCATTAAAGGTGCGGTAGGTTATGAAGCAGGTCTGGGACTTCATTTTTATTTCCCCAGCTTTATTTTTAGTCCGGAAATCAAAATCAGCAATACGTTTAGAAACGTGCACAGCAGGGATCCGAACCTGATTTACTCCAACATCATTGATCGTTTACAGGCACGGATGATTGTGTTTTCAATCCACCTGGAAGGATAAGAGGTCCTTAAAAATCGTAATCACGTTGCCATAGATTCAAACGCACACCCAAGCCCAGCAGGGTTTCTGTACGTGCAGGCTCGCTGCCGGATACCCATCTGCGGAGCTGACAACTTGCATCAAGAAACAAATTGTGTTTCCACTCATAGCTCAGTAAGAACGAAGCATTGATTCCCTTGCTTTTTACACCTCCTGCGAGCGGGAATCCAAATTCGCGGTTACGACCGTCTCCATTCAAACGGAAAATATTGGCGCCGAAATTTCGGCCGGCACTGTCGAGCCCCTGCATCCAGTAAAACACCTTACCGGTGAGTTGGACCTTACCGGTTGGCTGATATTGGACGATTGCAATCCACTCATTGAAATTGGCACCCAGCGGATGCGCCAGCGGTTGATTGTAGTGTGTGTAGTTGGACACTGCATCGAAATGGGAATAGGTAAACGGACGCACACGGTTCCATTCCACCTGCAGGTCCAGATTTTGAATTTTGGCAATATCGATATAACGCAACCCAATTTGCGAACCGATTTTATTACCCCACCATCCGGAGGAATCGGCCTTCAGCTTCGACAAATTAAACTCATCGATCAGCAATTGACCGTACAGTTGCAACCGATTGAAAACATTGGCTTTGAAATCAAGACCCAGCATGGCATTGTCTTTACTGCCCAGATTGCCCTCTACCGCACGATAAAAGATAACCGGGTTCATGTAAGAGAATTCAAACCGATCCTTTCTTGCGAAGATGACACTTTCAAACAAGCCCACATTGAGCCAGGGCAACACATTCATACTCAGATGATGCATGGCTGCATATTTTTTGGGCACCAGTTCGTTGGTATTGTTATCCTTCCCTGTAGTATGCAATTCCATAAACAAGTTCTGATAATTGAACTTGCCGATTCGTGTGTTGATCTTTACAAAGAACTGGTTGGCACCAAAGTCACTCAAGAATAAACTCCGGTAGCCGCTTCCGATAAAATTGCGATCATATCCTGCCTGAAACTGAATGTACTTGGCAACCCGAAACGTAAATGAACCTCTGGCATCAATGTAATCAACACCTGTTTTTTTGAATGTTTTATAAAAATTAGCACCGGGAACGGCTTGGGTACTGTCGATCCAGTTTTGTACAAATTCCGGACCCCGTTCCTGAACATCCAACACCATGGCGGAGAACCCAATTGCCTGATGAATGCCGCCCCGTAAAGAAACACCACGGCGGTTGAGGAACAGATTACGGCCGGCTTTACCTGATCCAACTAATTGCCGATAGTGAATCAATGGATTGATCACAACAAAATAATCATCCTGATAGGTTTCATAGAACGCTGCCGGTGTTTGATACAAACCGCGAACCGGTATCCGTTTGCTTTTCAGCACAGCTCTGTCGCCTTTATACCATTCCTGATTGTCGAGATAGAGTGCTTTCAAATTATAATGATCCGCTTTGCTCAAACGAAGCGCTGTATCGTTGCCAAAAAGTTTCGGTTGCAAACGCATCATGGAATCAACCGCCGAGGCAACAACCGTCACGGCGTACTGACGGTCATACGGTTTCGTTACCGTAAAGTTGAGATTTCCTGCAACACCGGTTTTGATCTCCATCCGGTCAATAAAATGCAGATGTCTTGATTGCTGTGGCAGCAAGGTACTTTGTGCGAACGTAAAAATTGGGAGTAAAAAGCAGAGGATACCCAAAATGCATTTGCTAAATTGCATGCGCTATCTGTTTAATTCAGTAAAAGTACGTTATGCAAAATTATCTGATCCGGAATATATCGGTTGTAAACGAAAACAGCATTCGTGTGAATGATGTGTTGATCCGCAATGGAAGAATCGAAAAAATAGCGCCATCGCTCTCTGCGAACGTGGCTGTAGTTGAAATTGACGGAACGGGGAAACACCTGTTGCCCGGCGTTATTGACGACCAGGTACATTTCAGAGAACCGGGCCTAACACATAAGGCAAGCATTTACACCGAGGCCAGGGCCGCCGTGGCAGGAGGCGTCACCACTTTTATGGAAATGCCCAACACCGTTCCCAATGCCCTGAACCTGGAATTGCTGGAAGACAAATACAAGATTGCTGCACAAACCGCACTGGCCAATTATTCGTTTTATATGGGCACGAGCAATCAAAGCGCCGATGAAACGCTAAAAGCCAACGAACACAAACAAGATATCTGCGGCATTAAAATCTTCATGGGTGCCAGTACCGGGAACATGCTGGTTGACAACTACAATACACTCGATAAAGTATTTCGTGAAAGCGAACTCCTGATCGCCACGCATTGCGAAAGTGAGTCGATCATCAAAGCCAATTACGAACGCATCAAAAAAGAAAAAGAAGTATTGACTGCTGCCGACCATCCGCTCATCCGGAATGTGGACGCCTGTTATGAATCTTCCCTGATGGCCATTCAGATCGCCCGGCAATACAACACACGCTTGCACATTTTACACATCAGTACTGCAAAGGAACTGGAACTGTTCGGCAATCTGATGCCGTTGAAAGAAAAACGCATCACCAGTGAGGTGTGTGTGCACCATTTGCATTTTACTTCCAACGACTATGCCACACTGGGCTATAAGATCAAATGCAATCCGGCCATCAAAGCCCCCGAAAACAAGGAAGCTTTGTGGAACGCGTTGCTTGATGACCGTATTGATGTCATTGCCACCGATCATGCGCCGCATACCCTGGAAGAGAAAGAAGGCAGCTACGAACATGCACATGCCGGACTTCCGCTGGTACAGCACCCGCTCCTGATCATGCTGCATTATCATAAACAAGGCCGGATCTCACTGGAAAAAATCGCCGAGAAAATGAGTCATGCAGTGGCCGATTGTTTTCAAATTCGTGAACGCGGGTACATCCGCGAAGGATACCACGCCGATCTGGTGATTGCAGACCTGAATCAATCGCATACCGTTACAAAAGAAAACCTGTTGTATAAATGCGGCTGGAGCCCCTTTGAAGGTTTTGAGTTTCCTGCACGCATCACGCATACGTTTGTAAACGGACATCTGGCTTATGAAAACGGACAGCTTGATGAATCTGTAAAAGGACAACGACTCAAATTTGACCGCTAACCGTTATCCGGTAGCGATCCGCATATGGAGATCGACAAACATACATACGAGGAGCTGTCCATTCTTACACACGAAGAACAAGACAGTCTTTTACACCGGTTGAACTATTGCACAACCCATGGCGGATCTAAAGCCCTCCGGAAGCGGTTTCTGCACCCATTCAGCGATCGGGAGCAGATCCGGAACACACAAGAAGCGTTGAAAGCACTCCTTCAGGTTGAAGCGCAATGGCCCACTGAGATTACCAATGGCACACTCCTGGTCATTGAAAAATTCTACGAATACCACTATGGCAAAATCCCCGAAAGCCATTCGCCGGTTCCGGCCCTGTTGTATCAGGCATTGAACAAACCGGAATACGCGCTGCTTCGTTTTTCCATAACCCATTTTATCGATCTGGTCATTGGAATGGACCGGTTGTGTCAACACTTTGCCGCATCCCAACAATCTGTATTGTTACAGGAGGCGGCCGCTCTTATTCGCAAATGCCTGAAGCATCCTGAAATCGAAACCCTGCTCCGATCCAAACAACCGAAAACACGAAGCAAAGCAGCAGCGCTTCGGCTGGGGTCCTTTTTTTATTTACGCTTTCGAACAGATGCCGAAGCTTTGATTTCTCTGTTTCATCAACTCGACGCCTTGCACAGCATGTCAAAAGCTGTAAAACAGTTACAGTTATCATTCCCTGAATTCATAGACGGCGAAGACCCGTTGATTCAAGTCCGGGGATTGTTTCACCCCATGCTTTCCAATGCCGTATCCTACGATGTACAGTTTGACACACAAACCAATTTTATGTTTTTAACGGGAGCCAACATGTCGGGGAAAAGCACCTTCATCAAAGCTGTTGGCATCGCCGTTTATCTGGCCCACCTGGGAATGGGCGTACCGGCAAAAACCATGCAACTGAGTTTGTTTGAAGGGATGCTCACCAACATTCAGGTACAAGATGATCTGGTGAAAGGCGAAAGTTATTTTTTCAATGAAGTCCAACGCATCAAGAATACGATTTTGAAAATTTCGGACAACCGGAAATGGCTGATTCTGATCGATGAGCTTTTCAAAGGAACCAACATTCAGGATGCCATGCAATGCAGCACTGTCGTTATCAACGGACTGTTGAAATTCAGAAAATGCGTCTTCATTTTGTCCACGCACTTGTATGAAATAGGTCCTGCGTTTACACAGAACAGTCATATCAGTTTCCGGCATTTCGAAACTACAACAACAGATGACGAGATCCGTTTCAGTTATCAATTAAAAGAAGGCATCAGTAACGAACGGATTGGTTATCTCATTTTAAAGCGCGAAAAAGTAATTGAATTGCTGGACCAACTGCATCCATAAACGACCGCTCAAGAGCAGCGTTTGATCCACACCAATTCAAAAAAACTTCCTACCTTGAAGCCGCTAACCGAAAGAACTCAATTTTATGCTGGTAAAAACCTACGGCAGCGCTGTTTACGGCGTCAATGCCCTCACGATTACAATTGAAGTGAATGTTACAGGCGGACAAAAATTCTACATGGTAGGATTGCCCGACAGTGCCGTAAAAGAAAGCGAACAACGCATTGAAAGCGCCTTAAAAACAACCGGACATTATTTCCCAAGAACCAAAGTGATCGTCAATTTAGCACCTGCCGACATTCGTAAAACAGGTACTGCTTTTGATTTGCCTATTGCCATCAGCATTTTAGCTGCAACGGAACAAATAGAGCAACCCGACCGGATTGCCGAATATGTCATTATGGGAGAACTGGGTCTGGACGGAAGCATTCATCCCATCAAAGGAGCGTTGCCCATTGCCATTCAGGCGCGCAAAGAACAGTTTAAAGGACTCATCGTGCCGGTTCAAAATGCACGGGAAGCCGGAATGGTGAACAACCTGAATGTTTACGGCGTATCGCACCTGTTAGAGGTCATCCGCTTTTTCAAAGACGAAAGCACGTTACAGCCTGTGGAAGTCAATACGCGGGAAGAATTTTTACATGCACAAACCACATTCGACAACGACTTTAACGATGTAAAAGGCCAAATCAACATCAAAAGAGCATTGGAAATTGCTGCCGCCGGAAGTCATAATGCGATTTTGATCGGTCCGCCGGGAGCCGGCAAAACCATGTTGGCAAAACGATTACCGAGCATCCTTCCCCCTTTAAGTTTGCAGGAAGCCCTTGAAACAACAAAAATCCACAGCGTAGCAGGCAAACTACCACAAAATGCAACCTTGATCTCCAAACGACCATTTCGATCGCCACATCACACCATCAGTGATGCGGCACTCGTTGGAGGCGGCACCCATCCACAACCCGGTGAAATTTCTCTTGCCCATAATGGTGTTTTATTTTTGGATGAACTACCCGAATTCAAGCGTACGGTTCTGGAAGTCATGCGTCAACCCATGGAAGAAAGGCATGTAATGATCTCCAGAGCCAAAATTGCCATTGACTTTCCGGCATCGTTCATGCTCATCGCATCCATGAATCC
>CANGQQ010000072.1 GCA_947456025.1 Chitinophagaceae bacterium
CACTACAGCAGTCATGATGATGGTAACGAGTACCGACAATAAATGAGAAGGGGCAATCGCTTTGAATAAAGATCCGCTTGTGTAAAACACATCATCCAGTCCCAGTATGAACATGTTGAACACATTACTACCCAGTAAATTGCCCACAGCAATATCCAGGGAGCCGATCTTCAACGCTGCTAATGAAACCACCAACTCCGGTAAAGACGTGGCGGCAGCAATGAACAGTGTGCCGAAAAAGGAATTGCCCAATCCGGAATACGACGCAATATGTGCCCCGAAATAGGGCAGGAAGAGGGCCGCGCCTACTACAATAAAAGCGTGCAAAGTATACAAGGCAATGGTCTTTTTTAATTCCGATGGCGCAGCTGTGACATGAGATGGAGTTACCGCAATTGTCTCAATCAGTTCGGCTTGTTCATATTTAAAAATGCCCCGCACCGCAATCAGATAAACACCAAAAATCATAAAAGTAAAACTGCTCATCCATAAAATCGCCGGCGTTTCTTCGGCAAGAAACAGAGCCAATCCTGCAATAGTTAGGAGAATGATTCCGAAAACCGCAGCTACGATATGACTGGATTTTACAATTGAAAACAACGGTTTTTTTACACGGGCATCCAATACCGATAGGATCAGGAGATTGAAAACACAACTTCCAAATATATCACCCGCGGCCAGGTCCGGGGCATTTACAATGGTAACGGAACTGATACCGGTTATCAGTTCGGGCAGCGATGTAACCGAAGCCATCAGGATCAATCCAACCCATGCTTTCCCCCAACCCGTCAACTCAGCAATGCGGTCACCGTATGTTGAGAGCCGGCTGCCGCTAAAAATGATGATACCGGCACTGACCATAAAACCCAAGATGTTTAAATAAATAGATTGCATACAATTGATTGAACGAAAAACGAAGATCCCTTACCATGAACTACTCCATCCGGCCATGGTTTAAGGCTTTTCAACACGCTCCTTCTTCAATGGCCTTTTTTTAATCATTCCCCCTTTAGTGTCTTTGATGCTATGCATGATGACGAAAGAATCGGGATCAATTTTTTCGATTTCGGTATTGATTTTTGCAACTTCCAAACGGGTGATAACGGTATAAACGATATCCATATCGCCCTCTTTATGGCCCGTTTTACCATAACCTTTTTTGCCTTTAAAAAGGGTTACACCCCGGCCCATCTGTTCAATAATCATCTTTTGTATTTCATCGGACTTAACCGATATAATGGTAACACCGGTATACTCTTCAATACCCTCAATGACAAAATCCACGGTTTTGGAAGCCGCCAGGTAGGTGAGGATGGAGTACAACGCTATTTCAACTGAGAGAATATAGGCTGCAACAGAAAAAATAATGATGTTGATGATGAGGATGATATCACCCACCGAAAGCCCTACACGCTTCGTTAAACTGATGGCCAGCACTTCGGTTCCATCGATCACACCTCCTCCTCTGACTGCCAGACCAATTCCCAAACCCAGAAAAAAACCACCAAAAATGGCGATCAACAATTTATCCTGCGTGATTTGGGGATAGGGGATCATTGCTACAACGAGCGATAATGCCACAATGGCAACGGCTGTTTTGATACTGAAATTCTTACTGATGTATTTATAACCCAGAAAAATGAACGGCGCATTAACCACAATCAACAGCAAAGGCAATTGAATGGAGGTTACCTCAGCAATCAGCAGTGAAATGCCAACCGCACCACCGTCTACAAAGCCATTGGGAAGCAAGAATCCTTTCAATCCAAATCCGGCAGACAATACGCCCAAAGTTATAAGCAGCAGATTCGCTACAGAACCCTTTGCCGCAACTTTAAAATTCCGGTAGGCTTTCGCTTTCTGATAGGCGGTCATGGATGCTCCTTTTTTTTCCTTCATTTTTTGTTGGTGGAGCACCGTTTGCACAATGGATTGTGTAGAAAATGGATTCATCAGTTTTTTTGAAAAAATACAACATAATCACAGCGACTTCTAAAACAAGATGTTAAAACTGAGTTGCTAAGCCGGAAGAATCAACACTGGAGTCATCGAATGCGCCGCTATGGCCTTACTGGTACTTTTTTGCAGGAACAACTCCCATTTGCTTTTGGGATAGTGGACCAATGCAATCAAATCAACTGCCTGTTTCTGAATGTAAGACTCCAGCTCGGGTTCAAATTTTGATCCGCTTAACAGTGCAGCCCTGAAACTAATATCCGGATGGGATTTGGACAACCGGTCAACATATTGATTTAAATGACGGCCCTGATCGATGTAGTCTGCTCCATCAGCGGTATCGGAATCCACGAATACGCTTACATGAATCTGAGCATCAAACAAACGGGCAAAAGATAACAGGTGTTCCAGCAGTTGATCACGCCATTCAAAATGATTGGTCCCAAACAAAATGGTGGAAGGCTCCTTCATTTCATAAGCAGCCGGAATGGCTAACAACGGCACTTTAGAGCGTAACAGCACAGAAGAAGTGATACTACCCCACAATAGTTCTTTCAATCCGGTTGCACCCTGTGTACCCATCACAATCAAATCAATTCCGTTTTGATCTGTAAACTCCAGAATGCTGTTGGTCACAGATCCTGATTTCAGGTGTGATTCAACATGCAATCCGGGATAAAGTTTTAACAAGGACTCCCGTATCATTTGCAGGGAGGACTGTTCATCAACAGGAGCCTCTTCCTCCATAAAATCGGATGCCTCCACCGAAGAAACCTCGGTCAAATCACCGGGTTCCATCACATGGAACAAACAGACCGTTGCTCCGTTCTTATTTGCAATCTCGGCAGCATACAACACTGCTTTCGTGGAATTGGAAGAAAAGTCAACCGGAACGAGTAGTTTGTTCATTTCATGTGTTTTATTGGATACAAAAAACACCCATTCAATTGAACTGAACAATGAGAGCGGTCAAACTTTCGTATGACATTGGTTGAAGATTTCAGAAAATAATGCTGTCCGGCATTACGGAACAGCCCCTGTTATGCAGCATAAAGATTGTCAGGCCGTGTTGTTCATTTGATAAATCATGTACGCAGGGACAGGACCTAACTGCTTACAAACGCCAGCCTTGGCGGATCAGCACCGTCTTGCATTTGTTGCAGAATGCTTTTTCTTCGGCAGTAGGATCACCGCCCTTTGCATCGCGCATCAAACAGGAGGGTGTGGGACAATGCGGAAGACCTGCTGTATGTCCGAGTTCATGAATGGCAACCTTCCAAAAGGACTGTTTGCTTTTCAAACGGAAACTGGAAGCAACCGCCGCTCGACCGGGACAAAAACCCAAACCCATCACACCCCAGTCGGCATATGAACCTTTGGTGGTGCTGATATCCTGATTGGTCAGTCCCAAATAAATTTGATGCGGTTTTGCTCTTCTGCTGAGGATATGAATCAACGAGTCGGCCCTATGTCGGTTACGCGGTTTGTAATAAGCAACTTGTGGCATCGGTTCCCGCTGCAATAATTGTGCGCCTGGTATGATGGACCGGATGCGTTGATAGGCTTCATCCACCATAGCGCGACTTACACTTGAACCCAAGGGTACAAGCAGTATTTGTTTGGGAGTCGTGCTTGTGTTTGCAACTTGTACTCCGGTGCTTTTGTTTTTAACAAACAGTGCTCCTGATGCCAATGAAATCAAGACACCAACGATTACTGCAATTGAACGTTTACTATACATATATAAATGATCAGAAATAAGATTGTTTTTTCATGAACGCAAGTAATGTATCCCAATTGTTTTGCGCCGGATGAATAGAGTCGCTATCGGACAACTTTAACATTTCCCTTGAAAATCCCTCAATAGAAAAAGCCTTGAATCGTCGGTAGAAACCGTAATCCAAGGCTTTGTACTTACAAACAAACCCGAAGTTTAATTCGCTGCAACGCTTCCCGTTTGAATCTCTTTTATCTTTTCACGAATTTTCTTTTCAATTTCCTGTGACATTTCCGGATTGTCGAGCAATAGATTCTTTACAGCATCACGACCCTGTCCTAACTTATCGCCATTGTAACTGTACCAGCTACCGCTTTTTTGAATGATGCTCAAATCCACGCCCATATCAATAATTTCACCGGTCTTGCTGATGCCCTCACCAAAGATGATGTCAAATTCGGCCGCTTTGAACGGAGGTGCTACTTTGTTCTTCACCACTTTGACTTTCACACGGTTCCCTATGGCTTCATCACCATCTTTGATCTGACTCATTCTGCGTATGTCCAGACGTACGGATGCATAAAATTTCAATGCGTTACCGCCGGTGGTAGTTTCGGGGTTACCAAACATCACACCTATTTTCTCACGCAACTGGTTGATGAAAATACAGATGGTATTGGTTTTGGAAATGGTGGCTGTGAGCTTACGAAGCGCCTGACTCATCAAACGTGCCTGCAATCCCATTTTACTGTCGCCCATTTCACCTTCCAGTTCGCCTTTGGGCACAAGGGCCGCAACAGAATCCACCACTACAACATCCAGCGCACCGGAAAGGATCAACCGATCGGCAATTTCAAGTGCCTGTTCCCCGTAATCGGGTTGTGAAATCAGAAGATTGTCCACATCTACACCCAGTTTTTGCGCATACACGCTGTCGAAGGCATGCTCTGCATCAATGATGGCGCAAATGCCGCCTTTTTTCTGTGCTTCGGCAATGATATGCGTGGCAATGGTGGTTTTACCACTGCTTTCAGGACCATAAATTTCAATCACTCTCCCCTTGGGAATACCGCCAATTCCGAGTGCTGTATCCAACCCTATGGAACCGGTAGAAATCACTTCGAGTTCATGGACGCCCTTTTCATTCATCATCATCACACTTCCTTTACCGAAGTCTTTATCAATCTTGTCAATCGTCAGCTTGAGGGCTTTGAGTTTCTCATTGCTCTCTTTGGAAAGTTCCTTGCTCATTTTCTTCTCTTTTGTTTTCTCCAAAATTACTTCCTGTTCCATAATGGGTTTGTTTATTTGTACACACTAATTTATTTAGCAATATTAATGCTAAAAATATTAGATGCCAAATAATTTAGCAAAAAAATTTGGAGCGTCCCTACAGTTATCATGCACTGACTATTGTAAAACCTCATCCATTTTGATCAATACCGTAATTTCAATGTTCTCACCCACCACCACGCCACCGCTTTCCAGTAAGCTGTTCCATTTAAGGTTGTAATCAAAGCGGTTGATGACGGTTTTGGCTTTGAAGCCGGCTTTATCGCCCTGGTGGTTAGTGGCGATTCCTCCATAGGTCACATCAAACTGTACCGGCTTGGTCACATCACGAATCGTTAGATTCCCTTTAAGCACGTAGCGCATATTTCCGGCCGATTTAAAGGAATTGCCCACAAAGGTCATGAGGGGATACTTTTCGGCATTGAAAAAATCATCACTTCGCAAATGCTTATCACGTGCTTCCTGGCTGGTGTTGATGGAGTTCACATCCACCGTGAAATAAATTTTGGCGTCGGTAAAATCATGCTGTTTTTGTTCCATGGTACCGCTGAACACTTTGAAGTAGCCTTCCACTTCACTGATCATCATGTAGCCGACAGCAAATTTTACATGTGAGTGTGCAATATCTACTTTCCAGGTGCGGGTTTTGGAGTGCTTTTTAGTCGTATGCGAGGTTGGGGGTAAAAAAGAGGAGCAAATGATAACAAGGAAGAACAGGCTCCATACCCCTGTGTACTTTTTCATAAGCGCATTGTTTTAAGGTTAAATAATGACTTATAAGTTACAACGATTCTTTGCCAAATGCAAGTACGATTCGTGCAACCGTGCTGCATAAAAAAAGCGACCCTGAGGCCGCTTTTCAATCGCTTTCGTTTCAACTTATTTGACTTCATCCATCTCCAGTAACACACTGATCTCGACTTCATTCCCAACTACCAGTCCGCCTGCCTCTACAGCACGGTTCCATTTCAAATTGTAATCGAAACGTTCAATGGTGGTTTTGGCTTTAAATCCGGCTTTGGTTCCTCCTTTGGTCGTGAGTTCGCCACCGTAGGTCACATCAAATTTTACCTGCTTGGTCACATCACGAATGGTCAAATTCCCAATGAGTTCGTACTTGTTTTTGCCTACCGGTTTGAATGCTGTTCCAACAAAAGTCATAACCGGATATTTATCGGTATTGAAAAAATCATCACTTTTCAAATGGCCGTCGCGGGTCTCGTTATCGGTATTGATGGATTTCACGTCAACTGTAAAATTGATTTTCGCATCGCTCATATCGGCTTTGCTGTATTCCAGTGATCCGTCAAATACCTTGAACGTTCCTTCCGTTTCACTTACCACCATATGGGCTACCGAAAAACGTACATTGGAATGCAGCTTGTCTACTTTCCATTTACGTGGAGACTGGGCTCTCGTTTCACTTGGTGTTTGCTGCGTTTGTTTAGGGATAAACGCTGTGGTTGCAGTTGCCATCGCGGCTACAACGAGTAAATACATCAATGATTTCATTTTTCTGAATTTTTGTTTAGGATACAAATATATGTACATACATGCAATTTGGGGTGTTAATTTTTTCCTGCCCTCCCATCGTCCGGTTTCCGCTCATCAAAATCTTTGGGTATTCGCTTGTTTTTGCTGAATTTCATTGTACAAACCATTGAACATGCGTATTTTATTGTCCTTTGCCTTCCTGTTGTCGCTATCGGCATCAGCACAAGTTTTGAACAACCATTGGAAACAATTCCAACCCCGTAATATTGGTCCGGCCGGCATGAGTGGCCGCGTAACAGCCATTGATGCGCTCTATTCCAACCCCGAAATCATTTGGGTAGGCGCTGCAAGCGGCGGTGTGTGGATGACGCCAAACGGAGGTACCACCTGGGAACCGATGTTTGACGATCAGCCGCTCATCAATATCGGGGCACTGAAAATACAGCAGAGCAACCCGGATGTGATTTGGGTGGGAACGGGAGAAGGAAACCCCCGGAACTCGCTCAACTTGGGAGAAGGGATTTTTAAAAGTCTGGACGGAGGGAAAACATGGAAGTGCATGGGCCTCGAAAAAACACGCAACATCCACCGCATCCTGATCGACCCCACGCATCCCGAAACGGTTTATGTAGCCGCCATCGGCAATCCCTATGGTATTCATCCGGAACGGGGAGTATATAAAACCACCAACGGGGGTGCCTCCTGGGAACGCATCCTGTACACCAATGATACCAGCGGCTGTGCGGAGTTGGTGATGGACCCCTCCAATCCGCAAAAACTGATCGCCAATATGTGGCAGCACCGCCGACAACCCTGGCATTTCAACAGCGGGGGCAAAGGCAGTGGCTTGTACCTGACGGTAGACGGTGGAAAAACGTGGCTACAACTGGGCAAAGAAAACGGATTGCCGGAAGGTCCGCTGGGACGCTGCGGTATCGCCATTGCCGCTTCGTCACCCAATCGTATTTACGCTAAAATTGAAGCGGTGAAAAATGGCTTTTACAGAAGTGATGACGGTGGCTACAACTGGAAGCTGATAAACAGCGATCCGGCTCAGGTAACCGACCGCCCTTTTTATTACAATGAAATTTATGTGGACCCCAAAAATGAGAACCGTATTTACGATATTCATTCCACAGTAACACTGAGCGAAGACGGCGGCAAGTCTTTTACCACGCTGATTCCCTACAGCGGCATTCACCCCGATCACCATGCCTGGTGGATCCATCCCCAACAACCCCATATCATTATCGAAGGGAATGATGGAGGAATCGGCATCAGTAAAGACCGTGGTAAGAGCTGGAAGTTTGATGAACAATTGCCGTTCGGTCAATTTTATCATGTAAACGTTGACAATGAGCAGCCCTACCATATCATGGGCGGTTTACAGGACAACGGCAGCTGGCGCGGTCCCGCTTACACCTGGATGAATGATGGTATCCGCAATTATTTCTGGGAAAACATCTGGGGTGGTGATGGTTTTGATGTAGTGCCCGACCCTACCGACAGCAAATGGATTTATGCCATGAGTCAGGGCGGTTCATTAGGTCGGCACCATGTGGAAACCGGACAAAAAGAAACCATTCGCCCACCGGCTCCCGATACCGCCACCCAACTTCGTTTCAACTGGAATGCCCCTCTTGCCGTTGATCCGTTTGACCCGCAAACGATCTACTACGGATCCCAGTTTTTACACCGCAGCACCAATCGCGGTACGAGCTGGGAAATCCTTTCGCCCGACTTAACTACCAATCAACCGCATCAGCAAAAAGAAGTAAGCGGCGGACTTACACTGGACATTACCGGAGCCGAGCGCTACAACACGCTTATAGCCATTGCGCCTTCACCCAAAAACCGCAACGTAATCTGGATTGGTACCGACGACGGCAACGTACAACTTACGAAAGACGGGGGCAAGACCTGGACCAATTTCCGTGGAAACATCAAAGGCATGAATATCGGAGCCTGGATCACACAAGTACATGCAAGTAGGCACAACGAATCCGAAGCCTTTGTGGTTGTGAACGATTACCGCAGGGGTGATTTCAGTTGCACGGTTTTCCGTACCCGTGATTTTGGAAAGACCTGGGAAAACATCGTCGCCAACAAAGGCCTGAGAGGATATGCCTTGTGTATGCTGCAGGATCCTGCAGAGCCTAATTTAATTTTTATAGGTACCGAGCATGGCTTGTGGGTCAGTTTGAACAACGGAACAAGCTTTACGCAATGGACCCACGGGTTTCCTTCCGTTTCAACGTATGACCTCGCTTTACAGGAACGGGAAGCCGATCTGGTCATTGCTACATTCGGCAGAGCTTTATGGGTACTGGATGACATACGTCCGTTGCGGCTCCTGGCCAGAAACAACAGTCGGGCACCTTCAAAATCACTGTTTTGGTTTGAACCTCCCGTGGCTACACAAGCCGTCTATAAAGATCCGCCGGGTTATGAATGGAGCACCTGGGGACTGTATGAAGGCGACAACCGTCCGAAAGGCGCCATGCTTTCCTTCTTTTTACAGCCCGGTCCTATAACAGATACAGCCGGAGGCAAAAAATCAACAGACAGTGTTTTTGTTCAACTGCTGGATGATCAAAAACGAATCCTCCGCACCATCTACGTCAAAGCCGATACAGGTTTCAACCGCATTTACTGGAATTTCGATACCAAAGGGCTGCGTGCTGCCGGACAAGTTAAACCCACACCCGGAGCTCCTGAGCAAGGTGGAGGCTTCAAGATTTTCCCGGGAACCTATACGGCTGTAGTAAGAAGAGGCACAGTTTCGGATACAACCCGATTGATCGTTCAAGGTGACCCGCGGCAAGCGCCCTCCAAAACAATCTACGACGCCAAGGTGAAAGCGTTGAGTCGTTTGCAAGTCGCTACAGACCAGCTCAATGCCGCACTGGACCGCTTAACAGACGCAGAAGAAAGCATGGCCAAGCTGGAAACGATCCTGAAAGGTGTTACAGGACCGGCAAGCGACAGTTTACGCCGTTCGATCGACACGATCCGTAACGCGATTCAAAAAATCAAGGAACCTATTACCGGTCGCATTAAAGAGCAACAAGGACTCGTGCATTCCGTTGAACGGACAACCGTATCGGTCGTGCAAGCAGCCAAAACGGAAATCATCAACAAACTGGCAGCACCCACCGCCCAAACCGAACGGTTGTTGCAGGAAGCCGAGTTGGCCGTGCAACAAAGCGTTCAATCCATTGAGCACTTTTTCAAAACCCAATGGAAAGCATTCCGTGAGCAGGCAACAGCCACACCACTGAACTTGTTTAAGGAGTAAGCACTTCTTTCAGGAGTCAAACATAAGCCGCCCATAAAGGCGGCTTTTTTGTATTGGAATTGATCCTACAATTTAACATAATGTGAGTTTTCATACACTCCCCATACACTATCTATGCTTCATCCATACACCATCCATAAACTAAGGTGCTGTATGACTCGGTCTGTCTCGTCCTGATTTTACGTGAAAGTCTTTGTATGCTATATATCGGTAAGGGGAGTGGGTGAGTGCCCGACATCGTCTCAGAAATTGAGAGGTAATGGCGAGTAGCATTTGACCTCCTCTCATAACAAGCGCTATCATTATTCAACAACCAGCTCCCTTGTCACTTGAATGGTACGAGGTTTTTGTGTGCCGCAGTATTCCATGATCAGCCAGTTGTTTGAGGCGACCAGTCGCTGTTTTTGTGTCCATTGTTCCCAATCAAAAGAAAGAGGCAGCACAACGTAGCGGTATTTGTGGTGATTGAGTCGGTGCGTTTCGATCAGCTGTGTCTTAATGGATGCTTCTGCCTCCGGCAACAACAAGGGCAGCGGCTTGATCTTATGCTGCAGATAATATTCCACCGTAATTAATTCCGGCAAATACAGATCGTTGGAATAATGAATATGTGCAAAATCAAACAGATGACGGTACACATCCTTGAGATCATGCTTGTGAAAATTACAATGCGTATTAAAGTAGGCGCCCAATTGCTCCAGAAAATCAAAGCTGCTGTACTGTTGGGTGACATAACGGAGTGTTTGCAAAGCTCTCGGTTTGTTCCAATACATTTCCAGCGCCTCTTCCAGTAAGCGGATCCGTTGCAGTTCCGGTGCACTGAGATATTTGCTTTCGACAATCTGATAAGGGGCTACAGGATCGTAGCGGTATTCGTGTTCCGCACTTTTCTCCCGAACGGGGGTGCCTTTCAGAAATTTTAAAAAGCCGAGTTGCAGCTCCGGTGCAAACAATTTGAAGACTTCCTCAAAACTGTACCTGATATCGGCCCAATAATCCAGCGGCAAGCCTACGATCAAATCGAGGTGCAAGTCCACTTTGTCGCGCACCTGCTCAATGATGCTTTTCGTTTTTTCAAAATTCTGCTTGCGGCTGACTTCCAGATTTGCTTTCTGATTCACCGTCTGGATGCCAATTTCAAACCGGAACAACCCTTTTGGAACGTTTTCGTTGATGAACCGGATGATATCGGGATGCAGAATGTCGGCGGTGATTTCAAACTGAAACACATTGCCGGGACGATGATGCTCAAGAATGAACTGAAATACTTCCAGTGTAAAATCGCGCTTCATGTTGAACGTACGATCCAGAAATTTGATCACGCGTCCATGTGTCATCAGGTACAACAGATTGTTTTTGATATCGGCCATGGGCAGGTATCGCACGTTGTTGTCCAGACTGGCCAGACAAAATTCGCATTTATACGGACAGCCTCTGCTGGTTTCAATGTAGCAGACTTTATTATACAGATCGGCCACAGGATCCTGAATGTAAGGATTGACGCCTATGAAATTACTCATATCGTACATCACGGAACGTTCGCTGTACACAATGGCGCCCTCTTTTTTAAACGCCAGATTCGGCACCTCATCCACTTGGGGATAGCGGTTCAGAAATTCGTGAAAAGGAATCTCGCCTTCACCGGTAATGATGTAGTCGATATAGTTCAATTGCAGAACCGGCTCCCATTCGTAACTCACTTCCGGTCCGCCCAATAAACTCTTTACAGAAGGGTTTTTTAATTTGACGGCTTCACAAACTTTCAGTGTTTGCGTAATGTTCCAGATATAACAACTGAAGGCAACAACATCGTAACCGGAACAGGCTTCTGCAATTTCTTCGGGGCTTTGACGGATGGTAAACTCTTTCCAGAACAGGTTGGGATGCTGCTGCCGATTGAGCTCATACAACAAGCGTATGGCTAAATTCATATGAATGTATTTGGCATTCAGTGTCGTAAGCAGTACACGCATGCTACAAGTGAGTTTTGGCAAAAATAGAGCATGTAAAAGGATCTCAAACAGAATTATCGGCATGTA
>CANGQQ010000073.1 GCA_947456025.1 Chitinophagaceae bacterium
CGTCAGCATGCTCCTCACCTGCGAAAGGAGTTAGCACCTCAATACCATACGTTAAAACGATATTTTCGGCAAGCCGGAGCCGTTAGAGCAATCGGTTTGCGGTTGAACTGGCTCCAAACTGAAGGATGGAGCGCTTTAGCAGAAGCTTCCGATAGTTACCGGTGTTTGCAGCGACAACAGAAAAAACTGTTCAAAAACCAAAAGAAATATGCATCGGTATTGCGACAGGTTCAAAAAATGCTGCACGCTCATGCAGATTGGGGACGAACTTCCGCAATTAAAAAATACGCATTTCAATTAAAGCAAACGGTATTTCTGATTGCTTTGTCGGGCAGCAGTGATGATTGGCATGAATTACGCAAAACTATCAAACGGTTGCTTTATGCCATGCAGTGGATGGACGCTGTTGAAACCAAAAAGATCATTTCAAAAGCAACATGTTTGAAACTGGAACGGTTGCAGGAACAAATTGGCTCGTGGCATGATCTGCTTGATCATCACAACTGGATGCTGCAGCAAGGTTTTTTAAGCAGTCAAAATCCGGCATTAAAGGAATTGAGTGCCATTGCGCTTAAAAGCATACGCAACAGACTCCGGCTTGATGCCCAAAAAGTGGATTTGCTTTTGCAGGAAACCATACCGGGTTTGTACGACTGATCGATCCCTTACGTTTATGATTTTTCTTTCAGCGGAAGAAATACTTCTGCCATCATGCACCTTGCACTTCCGCCGCCATTGGTTTCAATCACCGATAGATCGGAGTGAATGATCCGGTTCTTTTGTTCCAGCATTTCAATTTGCGCAGGTGTGAGTGCATTGTAGGCACAACTACTCATGATCAAAAAGGGTTCACCTTGTTTGTTTTGAACCTGCAGCATGTTCCCGGCAAAGGCATTCATTTGTGCATAGCTGATTTCAATGATCTTTTTCCCGTTGCTGGTCAGCTTGTCAACTACCTGTTGTCGTTCGCCCGCATCGGGAATGCTTTCCAGACAAATCACGGCATATTGATCGGCTACACACATCATGACGTTTGTATGGTAAATTTCATTTCCATTGGCATCAACGCTGTAAAACGCACAAGGTTGGTATTGCAGGGCTTTGCACCATTCGTTCAATAAGGCCAGCTCGGTTCTGGGTGATAAACAAGCATAGGCTATTCTGTTGGTCCGGTCCAGTACCATACTGCCGGTTCCTTCCAGAAAGCGGTTTTGAGCTTCTGCCTCCGTGAAATCCAACCGATTCAAGAGTTCAAATTTATTCACCAGCGTATCCAGTACGTGTTGTTTGCGCTCGGCTCTTCGGTTCACGGCATACATGGGGTAGAGTACAATGCTTCCATCCTCATGAAAACTGATCCAGTTGTTGGGGAAGATGCTATCGGGGGTATGCGGAATGGGCGTATCCGGCACAACGGTCACGTCGATGTCGTGGGCTCTGAGCTTTTCGACAAAGCGGTCAAATTCCAACGCGGCCTGCTGCTGGATGTTTTTGGTAACGCTTTTTTGCTGAAAGGCGTTGTTGACAGCGGTTTCGGCATTGTAATCAAATGCAACGGGCCTGATCATCAACAAATGTGAAGTGGTTTGCCGGTCTGTATTGTTTAACATGCAATAAGATTATAATTAGGTTCAATTCGTTACAAAACATCTCTTAACAACGGCATACTCATGCAATGACTTCCTCCACGTGCTCTGGAAAGCTCGGCAGACGGTAACAGGAACAAGGTGTTTTCTACCTGTTCCGGGTTCAGACCTGCTTCAAATTCCTCAAAAGCTTCGGTGGTGGTTTTTACCGAGAACCCGGCAGCACGAAAGGCTTCTGCTGTTTTATTATTCCGGTCGTAACCAATCACGACACCTTCTTTCAAGGCAACCACATTACAGCTGTCGGTCCATTGTTCCCGTTCATCGTGCGGGAACACATTGCCGCCGCTGTAAATGATTTTTACCTCGTCAGGATGTACATCAAAGTCTTCAACACTGATTTGACGCAACAAGGCTTCCAGACCGGGCAGTTTATCGCTCACGCTGTAATCTTTGGTTTTGCTATAGGGTTCATCCGATGGTTTATAGAATTGCAGGATTTCCACCTGTTCCATTTCCAGTTGCCTCGGTTGATGAGATAGTTTGTTCACATAACTGTGCTTGCTGATGTGTTCGGCCCGCAGGATGTTTTCACTGAAACGGCCGTACAGCACCCATACGTTTCGTTTGACCTGTGTAAAAATGGTATCGATATGCATCTGAGCCCGGTTGCGTGGAATTTTAACCACCGAAATTTTTTCAATGCCCAGTTCCGGTTTGCTCAACAGGGTGTGAATGATTTCATTGACGGCACTGCTGCTGGTACGGATGCTGCATCCAATCACAAAATGTTTGGGGTGTATCATCATCACATCACCACCTTCGATACTGATGATCCGGTGTTTTCGTTCTTCTTCCTCATACAAAAAGAAATCGCTCTCTTCAATGATCTCCAGAATTTTATGCGGTTCTGATTTGTAGAAATAATACAGGGAAAGAAATTTGGTCAAAAGCGATTCCCTGCGGCGTGCAACGGTTGCCATACGGCTTAACAGAATATGGTCTTTGACCATGATGCCAATATCGCGGGTAAAAATAAAATTCGGGATCGGAGGGAAGATGAACAGGTCTTCGCCCGAACCGTTTTCATCGGAAGGAAGAATACCGGTAATAAATACTTTGGCCAATACAGCGGGGTCGGAGATGTTTTCCAGAATTTGCTGAATGGCATAGCTGGATTCCTCATAAGAACAAATAGCCGAGATCAAACGCAGTTTCACGGTCTCATCCTGAATGATGGTTGCCAGCAATTGCTGGGTATCCAGTACTTTGTCGCTGTTAAAGTATTCTTTCTTCCCGGGGATGAAACACCAGGATTTTTTCTCGGGTTTGCAGCTCGTTTGGTACTGCTTGATGTACTCAATTTTTTCACGGTCCAGAAAGTACAACAACAATTGGATGTAGTGGTTGTACTCTTTTTGCATGCTTTTCAAATGCACGATATCATCGTATAAATTATCGGCAAACGTACCGGGAATGATTTTTCCGATACCGCCATCGGGACTGTGGACGATCAGTTTTCGCAAACGTCCCAATTCATTTTCAACGTAGTATTCAGGTTTGGTCATATAGCAATTTTAAGGATTCAATTCAAGGGGCTTCCAACGTTCAGGTTGTTGCCCGGAGTGTTCTTATAAACTTGGAAAAGAAACTGCAATCAGTAGTCGGGTAAACTACCTTCTCCTGCCGCAATCAGGTTCAGGAAATAGGGGAGCATGAGGTTGATGCTGCTATGTTTATGGCAAAACATGCGGCAAATTACATGATTTCTGCCGAAGCGGCAAAGGCTTTTGCTACCGGGTTCTGCCCCTGAAGGGTACCCATTGTTTTGAGCAGGGCAAAACGGACGAACATTTCTTCCGAATACCAGCGTTCTTTATGTGTTAACTGGATGACCTCTACATGGTTTTTCCGCTTGTAAGCGAAGGCTTTCATGGCTTCTTTGGATTCCCAAACCGAAAAAGTGGCTTGTCGCACCCAGGGGGCTTCACCAATACCCTGTGAAAAAATCAAGCCGTTTGCTTCGGCGATCTCGGAACCGGTGGGCGCTACAAACTTCCAAAACCGGTGGAGTTTAGTCAAACGGATACTGGCTCGGGTTAAAACAGCGATTGGGCCGGTAAAATCTTTCTGCACGGTAAAAGAACCAAAAGCGGCCTTACCATCCCAACTGCCTTTGCCTTCAAGGGGTTGCAGCAGAACGGTTAAGGTTTCGCAGCCCCAGAAACGCCACCAGCGGGGAAGCCAGGATCCGTAAATGACAGATAACTGTTCCTTTAGTGTATGCTTTTGACTAACGTCCTGAAGGATAGACTCTTTGACCACCAATACGGCCCATTGCTGCCAATCGGGCAGGATGCTGAAGGAGCCACCTTTTCCGCAACCCATCAGCTTGTAAAACCGTATCTTTTTCTGAAGCAACAACGGTATATGGAACAGGGCCATGGCTACTAAAGCGAAGTATACGTATCTTTTTTTATATCGGACAATCGTTAGTGCTGTTTCCATGTTCTTTCGATGAATGTATGACAAAATAATCCACAAGTTGTTGAAAACAGGTTGAAAACTATTAAAGGCTTCCCAAAAATCAGCAAACGTTTATAGGGTTGAAACGTATATATTTGTCGCCTTCCTAAAATGTAAAAACTGTGCGATTAAAGACCCTCGAGATTAAAGGATTTAAAAGTTTTGCCGATAAAACCGTTGTCAGTTTTGATGAAGGCGTAACGGGGATCATTGGTCCCAACGGTTGCGGTAAAAGCAATATTGTGGACAGCATCCGGTGGGTGATTGGTGAACAAAAAATCAGCCATCTCCGTAGCGAAAATCTGGAAAGCCTGGTGTTCAACGGTTCCAGAAGCAGAAGTGCATCCGGATTGGCAGAAGTGAGTCTGACCTTTGAAAACACGAAAAATCTGTTGCCCACCGAGTTCAACACGGTTACCGTTACGCGTAAGTTCTATAAAAGCGGCGAAAGTGAATACCGTCTCAACGATGTGCAGTGCCGTCTGAAAGATATTCAAAACCTGTTTCTGGATACAGGGGTAAGTACCGATAGCTATGCCATCATTGAATTAGGGATGGTGGATGATATCATCAAGGATAAAGACAACAGTCGTCGCAGAATGCTGGAACAGGCTGCCGGTATCTCCATCTACAAAACCAGAAAAAAAGAAGCGAAAACCAAGCTTGACGCAACCGAACAGGATCTTGCACGGATCGAAGATTTGCTTTTTGAAATCAACAACCAGTTAAAGGCGCTTGAAAATCAGGCCAAGAAAGCCGAGAAATATTTCGAGATTAAAAAGGATTATCGTGAGGTGAGTATTGAACTGGCTAAAGCGGCCCTGGAAGGTTTCAATCTCACCTGGAAAACGCTCAACGAGCAACAGGAAGCGGAAACCAATAAAAAAATTGAGTTAGAAGCCAAAATCGCAACCGATGAAGCGGCCATCGAACAGGAAAAGGTGGGCTTCATCGAAAAAGAACGTACACTGCAACAAATGCAACAGGCATTCAACGAGCATGTACAACAATTGCGCACTAAAGAAAACGACAAGAATCTGGCACAACAGCGATTGGTGTACCTCAAAGAACGCGCTGCCAGTTTGAACGAGTTTTTACAAAAGGCAGGCGGACAGTTAACCGGTCTGGAAGAAAGCATCAGTTTTTCACAGAAGCAGGTACTGGATGAAGAAGCACAATTGCTGCAAATCAATTCCCAACTGGATGCACTCAGAACGCAGGCAGAAGAAAAACGCAAGCTCTACGACGAAAAAAGAGCCGGCGTGGATACTGTTCGAAGAGAAAATCAGGGCATCCAGCGAAGTCAGTTTGAAGCTGAAAAAAATGTGGCCGTAGCGGAAACCAGTCTGCAAAACCTGCTTCGTTCCACCTACCAGCTCAAAGAAGAACAGGCACAGCGTAAACAACAAATTCAGCAACTGGAAGAAGAAAAGCAACACAAAGATCATGAGTTGCAGAATAAAAGAGATGAGTTGGCGCAACTGCAGGAACAACATGAATTTACAAAAGATCAGATTCTTCAAACACAAGGGCAACTGGAAGCATTGCGCAATTTGCTGGCCGATGAAAGCCGCAAACTGGATGCAAAGAAAAACGAACATGCTTTGTTGAAAAGTCTGGTCGACTCGATGGAAGGCTACCCCGAAAGTGTGAAGTTTTTACACAACAACGAAAACTGGCGCAGGGATGTGCCTTTGTTGAGTGATGTGATGGTGTGTAACGAAGAGTACCGCAAGGCCATTGAAAATTTACTGGAGCCCTACCTCAATTATTATGTGGTAGAAAACATGCAGGAGGCCCTGGAAGCCGTAACGCTGTTGCATACGCATCAAAAAGGGAAGGCCAATTTCTTCCTGCTCGATCAGTTTAACGGACATCCTGTTCTGAAAGATGTGCCGGAAGGTACCACGGCGGCCCTGCAGGTAGTAGAAGTGGATGCCAGGTATCAGTCCCTTGCAAATTATTTATTGGGTCAGGTTGTCATCACCTCCAACGAACATCATATTCCCGAAGGTTTTGGCGGCGTTGTACTGGAAAAGACCGGTAAATTCTACAAAGGGAAATATACGTTGAGTGGTGGTAGTGTTGGCTTGTTTGAAGGAAATAAACTGGGTCGTTCCAAAAATCTGGAGCGTTTGCATGAAGAAATTCTTGCACAGGAAACAGTTGTGCTGGACCTCAGGCATCAAATCCAGGTTCGTCACAATGAAGTGATCGGATTCAATGAACAGTTGAAAGAGCATACCATCCGGGAGACTGAAACAGCCATCAATCAACTGGTCAATCAGTTGTACGGGATCGAAAACAAGATGGAGAATCTGCGGAACCAGGAAGTCAACGCCGAAAACCGCATCCAGGATCTGGAAGGGCAACTCGATGACCTGCGCGGCAATCAGGAAACCTACAATGAACAACTGGATGCGTTCAACACGCAATTACAGGAGTTGGCCGATCGGTTATCCGGACTGGAACAACAGTTCCGTGCGGCTGAAGAGGAATACAACGATGCCAACCGACAATACAATGAAAACAATCTTGCTGTTACCCGTCAGCAAAGTAAGGTGGCTGCTTTAAAACAGGAACTGGAATTCAAGACCAATCAGTTGGCCGACCTGAAACTGCAAATCGAAAACAATTCACAGCAATTGGGCGAAACAGCCTCGCAAATCGAAGAAAGCGACCGTTTATTACAGGAGGTTTCTGCGTTGCTCGTCGAAATGTTGCAGCATAAAGAGGTAGAAGAACGGAAATTGAATGAGGCCGATCAGGCGTATTACAATTTACGGAACTCGTTGACCGGGAAGGAAAGTGAATTACGGCACAAACAAAAAGAAAAAGAACAGATTGATCAGCTGGTCAATGAAATCAAGGATAAACTGACAGATCTCAAATTGCATCTGTCCGGCACCAAAGAACGTTTAAGTGTAGAGTTTAAGGTCAATCTGGAAGATATCATGGATGAGCCGCGCACCGGTGAGGATCCTGTTGATGAGTTACAGGCCAAAGTGGAGCGTATGAAAAAGCGGCTCGACAATCTGGGCGAGGTCAATCCTACTGCCATCGAGGCCTTCGAAGAAATGCGGAAAAGGTATGAATTCATTATGGAGCAGAAAAATGACCTCGTTACCGCCAAGGATTCACTGCTGCAAACCATTCAGGAAGTAGAAGCAACGGCCAATCAGCGCTTTTTGGAAACCTTCAATCAGGTGCGCGAAAACTTCCAGAAAGTATTCAAAGCACTCTTTACCGAAGAAGATACGGCCGATTTGGTTCTTGAAAATCCCGAAAATCTGGCGGAGACGGGTATCGATATCATTGCCAAACCCAAAGGGAAACGGCCCAGCAGCATTACACAGCTCAGTGGGGGAGAAAAGACCCTTACGGCTACCGCGATGTTGTTCTCAATTTATCTGATCAAACCGGCACCGTTCTGTATTCTGGATGAGGTGGATGCGCCGCTGGACGATGCCAATGTGGGCAAGTTCACAAACATGATCCGTAAGTTCAGTGAAAATTCACAGTTCATCATTGTCACGCACAACAAAATGACGATGAGTGCCGTGGATGTCATTTACGGTGTTACCATGCAGGAGGCGGGTGTGAGTAAACTGGTTCCTGTTGATTTTCGCGGACTGAACTAAAAGCGACAGGTTCCTGATTACGGATCTGAAAAGGATTGCTCCCGATTTTCAACGAAGTTTACCGGAGCTTTTAGACCTGTTACTTAACCCGATCTTGATACGATCAATCTTGATACAACATGGAATACCCCAAATGTCCCGAGTGCAAAGGAGCGAATACCTATCCTTTTGACCTTTATTTTATTTGTCCGGATTGTGGTCATGAATGGAATCCTGCAGATACGGAACAGGACAATGCGCTCCTCGTTAAGGATTCCAATGGCGTCATCCTTCAAAATGGCGACACGGTCGTAACCATTAAAAATTTGCCCGTTAAAGGGGCTTCTCAATCCATTAAAGCCGGAACCAAAGTGAAGAACATCCGCCTGGTGGATGGCGATCACAACATTGATTGCAAGATCGATGGCTTTGGAGCTATGGCATTGAAATCCGAATTTGTAAAAAAAGTATAACCGCTATCATCATGCTGTTGATCTGTAAAAAAAGGATTTGTGACGAAACTCAATGGATGAACGAGGGGGCAATGGAGACAACATAAGAGCACTTTCTTCAGGTTCACCAGTCCGATTCTGATGCTCATTCAGAAACATTCCCGATCTTCGAAACCTAATTCACAGGCATGCAACGCATTTGTCTTTTTCCCGGAACGTTTGACCCCATTACGGTGGGTCATCTGGATATTATTTACCGCTCACTGGATCTCTTCGATATGCTTTACATCGGCATCGGCAGAAATGCTGCAAAAGTTCCGATGTTCTCCGAAGAACAACGGATTCAGTGGATTGATGAAATCTTTAAAGACGAACCCCGGGTGAAAGCGGTTGTTTACGAAGGACTCACCATCGAATGTTGCCGTAGGGTGGGTGCCAAATTCATTCTTCGCGGTATTCGTTACGTGAATGATTTCGAATACGAAAAAGCGATTGCCGATATGAACCGTAGTTTGGATCCCGCTGTTGAAACCATCTTTCTAACCTGTTTACCCCAATACACGTCCGTTGCTTCTACCTTGGTTCGCGATGTGATCCGTAACGGAGGTGATGCTTCTCCTTTCTTGCCGGAGGTCGTTGTCAACAGTCTGTCCAAAACAAGTTGAACCGGAAATTATGGATCCCATTTGGTTTCGTCAGGAGGTAACAGTCGACGCGCTCAATGCACTGGGCACGGGAACAATGGGCGCGCATCTCGGTATTGAATTTACCGCCGTGGGACCCAACTACCTGGAAGCGCGCATGCCGGTGGACCACCGTACGCTTCAGCCTTACGGACTCTTGCATGGCGGCGCCAGTTGCGTGTTGGCCGAAACGCTGGGCAGTGTTGCTTCTGCTCTGGTCACCAATGCCGAAAAATTCAATTGTGTAGGAATTGAAATCAATGCCAACCACATACGTTCCGTTAAAACAGGATGGGTACTTGGAACTGTCACGCCCCTGCATCTGGGGGCATCCACTCACGTATGGGATATTCGTATTACCGACGAAAAGGGGAAGCTCGTTTGCATCAGCCGCCTCACGGTTGCGGTTCTGAAAAAGCCCTCATAGCACGTTCAATACATCGCGGATAGAAGGGTAGGATTCCTCGGCATAACGGGCCAGACCGGATTGCTCAACCCAGCGGATTTCATGAATATCTTCTTCCGTTTGCGGGATCAGTTCCTGCGTACCATTCACATACATTTTATACCAGTGAGAGTCTTTCAAAATCTGTTTTCCATGTTCTTCGTAGGTGTGATAAGTAACCGTGATGGGTTCTGCCAGCCGTACAGAACGTAAACCGGTTTCCTCTTCCACTTCACGTACCGCACATGCTTCCAGCGATTCGCCCGGGTCCTGTTTGCCTTTGGGCAGGTCCCATTTGCCTTTGCGGAAAATGAGCAGGATCTCGCCGTGTTCATTTTCCACGACGCCACCGGCTGCCGTAACGATTGTGAAGTGGCGGAAAAACAGCTTTTTCAACGTTTGCAGGTCTTTGCCAATCAAAATACCCTGATGAAATTGGGGTTTTACAATTTCATGTAAAAGGGTATGGATTGAGGGGGCAGACACTTCATCCAGCAGGATTGTTTCGGGTTGATGCATCAAGGCATTTAGTGTTGCATCCAATTCAGTACACAGATAAACGGGTTTGTCGCCAAAATAGATTTTTATAAACATCGGGAATGAAATTGAACTTGTAGGACAGCTTTTCATCGTTCATCGCTTTCAATTACCTTTGCGGCATGACGAACGAACAAGCTGTTGCCGAAAAACTGCTACAAGTTAAGGCCATTCGATTAAATGTAAAAGAACCGTTTACCTGGGCCAGCGGTTGGAAGAGCCCTATTTATTGCGACAACCGTAAAGTGCTTTCCTTTCCGCATGTACGGGAATTCATAAAAAGTGAAATGTGCAATGTCATTTTCGAAGAGTTTCCGGATGCCGAATTGCTGGCCGGAGTGGCAACAGCCGGTATTGCATGGGGTGCCATGGCTGCCGATCAGTTGAAGCTTCCTTATGTTTACGTGCGTCCAAAACCCAAAGAACACGGATTGGGCAATCAAATTGAGGGGGCTTTTGAACCCGGTAAAAAGGTCGTGGTAATCGAAGATCTGATTTCTACGGGCAAGAGCAGTCTGGAGGTCGTAGAGGTGCTGCGTAAGGCAGGGGTAGAAGTGATTGGCATGGTTTCCATTTTCACCTATGGGTTTGATGTGGCAAAAACGGCCTTTGAAAATGCCGGGGTACCCTACCGTTCCCTAACCAATTATCCCACACTGATTCAATTGGCAATCGATAAAAAAATCGTGGAGGCTTCCGAACAGGAAGTTTTGTTAAAATGGTCTGAAAGCCCCTCTACCTGGTTGGCAAATGCGTAACTTGAGTGAAAATTCTCCGGGATGAAATACTTGCTTTCCTTTTGCTGGATCTTTTGGGCTTTGCAAACAACCGCTCAGTTCAAAAAACCGGTGGTGGTACAAATTCAAACGCCCCAGGCGCAGTGCATCGAGTGTAAAACCCG
The DNA here is from genome assembly GCA_947456025.1 of Chitinophagaceae bacterium. Classification (GTDB taxonomy): domain Bacteria; phylum Bacteroidota; class Bacteroidia; order Chitinophagales; family Chitinophagaceae; genus Lacibacter. Next base: position 10,751 of record CANGQQ010000073.1, read on the forward strand.
GATCGAACAATTCCTGAAAACGGAGGAGGGGATTGCCAAAGTGGTGGTGGACATCAAAAAGAAGATCACAACCGTCACGTTTTTGAGCGACCGCACCAACATCGAAAACATCAAAACAGCGTTGAACAATATTGGATTTGACGCCGATAATCTGACCGCCGAGCCCGAGCAGTACAAACGCTTGCCGCTTTGCTGTAAACGAACCGAAGACGGCGGAGGGCCACCCAAAAAGAAGCCCTGAGGAGTCCGGTTTCTGATCGAATTGAAAAGTCCTTGCAATTGCAGGGACTTTTTTAATGCTTGCCCGTGCCGTTTCCTCCAAACGATATTTCGTGCCGTCCTTCATAAGTGTACGGAAAGCTGTGGTAGATTTTGCCCATTCCGGCTGTGATGCTTCCGTTGACTTTCAGTAAAACCGATTTCCGGGTTAGGGTCATCCAGGCATTTTTAAAGAGATTCTTCATATCCGCTTTGACCCGAATGGGAATCACGAAGTCTGACTTTTTGGCAACAACGATGGTTGAGTCGGTGGTGGCTTTTCCCAGATACACGTTTTCAATGTACACCTCCGAAACCGATTCCCTGATCTTGAAACCGTAGGCATTGGGGTTGTGGTAGACCAGGTCGAGGGCAACGGTGGATTCCGTAAAACCCCATTTCTCAATTTTGAAGTTTCGGAATTCTTTATAGTCCGGTACCTTGAATACCTTGCACGAGATGAGGAGGAGTGAGGTGAGCAGACAGCCCCCGACCACTAAAAGTTTGATGTTCATAATCGTCCGGCAAATTAGTATTTCCTCCCCGAAGTTCTTGCGAAAAGAAGCAAAGATTTTCCTAATTTTAAGCTAACGATCTTAGCAGAACAGCGAAAAAAGTATTCATTTCCGATGTCTAAAAAGGTTGACATTATAAAAAATAATATAAAATATTGTATTCTAATTAAA
>CANGQQ010000074.1 GCA_947456025.1 Chitinophagaceae bacterium
ATGTATGGCCATTTCGTACACCAGGCTGTGCTTGAAGCCGGAGAGAAGGAAAGCGGTATCAGTGTACATTATGTAGATGAGGAGTACGATCACGGGAACATGATATTTCAGGCACGTTGTGAAGTCAAGTCCGATGACACAGCCATCACATTGGCCGAAAGAATCCATCAACTGGAACATCGGCATTATCCACGCATTGTAGCAGAACTGCTCAGTACAAAAACTTCTTAAAATCGATCGTTAGACACGTCCTTATTCCCAGAACTTGTTATTTTACAACCTGTTTGAAAAGAATTCTACCATATGTCCTCTTGCTGGTATTGACTCAACAAGTCCAAGCACAGATCCAGGTTAAAGGAACGGTGTACGACAGCACCAAACGCAACCTTGTAATGGGCGTACAGGTAATTTGTACCTGTGGAACCATGGGGTTTACCGATAGCACCGGACGTTACAGCCTCTTTGCCGGTGAACAAGATTCCATTTTTTTCTTTTTCAGAAACAAACCGACACAGAAATTTGCCGTTCAGTCCATTAAGGATTATGAGAACTTTGATCTTTCGATCAACTTATACATTCCAGGTCGGTACAAGCAATTAAAAGAAATCATTGTTTACGGCAAAAACCGGAAGCAAGACTCCATCGAAAACAGATTGCAATACGATCAAGTGTTTCATTACGATAAGGGAGGGCTTCGATTTTCCGGATCGGCACCGGAAACGGGCATGGGAGCCGGAATAGACTTAAATGCACTCATCAATGTCTTTCGGTTTCGGCACAACCGCAGTATGCAACTGTTTCAACAACGCCTGATTCGGGAAGAACAAAACCGCTATGTTGACTACCGGTTCAACAAATCCATTATTTTAAAATTAACGCAATTTAAAGACGGACCGGAACTGGAACAGTTTGTACAACGATACAAGCCCGATTACGGATGGTTAACACAAGTTCTGGACATTGAACTTTATCAGTACATCCAATTAGCTGCAAAAGAGTACTTTAAAACAAACCGCTAAACAAATCATTCTGGCATAATTAGAATTATTATGGATCAAACGAAACTTGGAATTGGAACAAGATTGCAACATACACAATGGGGCCCCGGTGTGATTGTGGGCGTAAAATATGCCACTTATCTTATTTCATTTATCAACACCGGCATCCGTGAAGTAGACAAAACCGATCCGCAACTGGATGAAATCATTGCAGAAAATGTTTCTACGGAACTGGAAACACAAAGCGCCATTGAACAATCCCTTTTAAAGATTTTGCAAATGTGGAACGGGATTGCCGAACCGGTTGCATTAGGAGAAAAATGGGAAGGAGGTCTCATCAGTCTGCAACCCAAAGACAAATCACTCAAACCCAAAGAAGTTCCGATCGAAGATTTCTTTCATAAAATTGTTATGCTCCGTGACCGATTACGGGTATTGGAACAAAATATTAACAGTCACAAAATACTGACGGATGAGGACAAACTCCATCTGCAACAATATGTCACCCGATGTTACGGCACTTTAACTACGTTTAATGTATTGTTTAAAAACAAAGAAGACTGGTTTGTTGGAGAAAAAACCAACTAAAGTGAAATTTGATATTCCTTCAGTTATAAAAAGATGTCCGACATTATTAACATAGCAATAGATTTATTACTGATTTTTGTCAGAACGCATCGGTCTTTTTCCTATTTACCGGAATCTTGTTAAGAATGAAAACGAACCTATGCAACTGAAACCCAAAAAGGTATTACTGATCATAGCGGGAACTGCATTTCTTATCAGCGCCTATTCACAACCATCCAAACAATTTCAAAATCAAAATCACACCTGGCTGAGCATTAATTGCAACCATCGAATTGCAAAGAACTGGAGTATCCTATCGGATATTCATCTACGCAGGACCGATTTCCTGGCACACAATAACTTTTATTTTATACGATTGGGCATTGGAAAAGAAATCAATCAGCAGTTGTCTGTAGCGGCAGGCATGGGTCATATGTGGCTAGCCAATCGAAACGAAGCGACCGAATTGTTTTCGAATGAAAACCGATTGTATCAGGAGATCCAGTATCGATCGGCCATTCAAAAGATTCAAATTCAAAATCGGTTACGAATCGAAGAACGATGGCAGGAAAAAGTAATCAACTTTATACCCCAAAGAGAATACCGATACAGCACGCGCATCCGGTATTTAGCCGGAATCAACATTCGTCTATTTAAAAACAGCAAGCTTCCCTTATTGTCTCTATCGGATGAAGTCATGCTCCAGTTTGGAAAACACATTCTTTACAATACATTTGATCAAAACCGTTTGTTTGCCGGAATCAAACAAAAGATCAACAAGCAATTATCATTTGACATTGGCTACATGCATGTTGTTCAACAAAAGTTGAGTGGCTATCAATATTCAAGAAACAAAACGATCAGGTGTTATTTTTACTGGAAGCCTGAATGGAAAAAAGCCAAAACAGTGCCCGGAACAATGAACAAGATCTAGTTACAAGAACTATTCCAACGGGATTTTTTATTTTTAGCTATAATATGAAATCAGCCTTTCAACATACAGTTTTCTATCTGCTATCGTTGTTTTTTTCAATCTTCCTTTCCACGATCAGTTTTGCTCAGGAAATGGAATATGAAAAAATTAAAGGCGATATTTCAAATGAAGTGTACGACTTGCATTTTGACAAGAATGGATTGCTTTGGGTGGGTCATGCTGGCGGTATCAGTAGTTACGATGGACGGAAGTTCAGGCATTATTATAACCCGGAGCAACTGTCGGCCGGAATGACCGGATTGTGTGAAGATTCATCCGGTCGTATTTGGTGTTATAATTTCAGCGGTCAGATCTGGTATGTAGAAAAAGGACGATTGCATTTATTGAAAGCGTATCAATATAAAAATGAAATCTTCTTTCCAAGAATTGGGATTTTTAAAAATCAATTAATTGCGACATCCTCAAAATCGCTCTTTGTATACGATTTAAATACTAAGAAAGCGAGATATATACATTTAGGAAGCAATGTTGGCTCATTATCTGTTTTAAATGATAAAGTAGTGGATTGGTGTGAAAAATACTGGGCAATTTATGCTGGAATGGGGAAAAAAGTAACCTTATTAAAGAAGAGATTTTTTCCCTTCAATAAAGCCGCAGCACTGACAAATGTTAGCCTTAACAATTTTATGTATTTATATACTAACCCGGGATCTACAGTATATAAACTAAAAGTAAATAAACAAATAGTTTCTATAGTTGATTCAATAAAAACAGATGGATATATAAATACTATTTCACTAGACCAAAATGACATTTGGATTCATTCAAAATTACTAAGTACTACCACAAATTCAAGAAATACCATTAAAGGACTTAATATTTCAGATCGTCAAACATCAAAAAATGGGGAAATTTACTTGGCTAGTCTTGAATTTGGAATACTTAGAAAAAGAAATAAACGAACTGAACACATAGAAATAACAAATCAAAACAATGTTGTTAACAACATCAAATTTGTAAATCACAAAATAATTGCAGGAACAAACAAGGGGCATGTTTTAATACTTGACAGTTCGTTATCAAAATTATATTATAAAGACCTATCAAAATTTGGATCCATCGAAAATATACTTAAGGTAGATTCTATTTCAGTCTTTATAGCACCTTCCATTGGATTAGTTAAATTTGATACAAGAAATAATTTATTTTCAAATATTATAGAAAACCGTACTGTAAAAGATGTTACTTGCTTTGATAATAATTTTATATATTCCACTACAACCTCAATTATTTATCAATTTGAAGAAAACGCAATTCACAATTATGAGTGGATGAAAAAGAATTTCCCCTCATTCAATTTAAGAAAAGAGTCTGATATATTTTTCTATTCCGATCCAATTAGATCCAGAAGTTCTTGTATAATTAACGACAGTATTTTATTGATTTCATCAATAAACTGTATTAATATAATAACGAAAACAAAGAGTGATGAATTAGTATTTGAGAAAAAACAAATTACAGGAAACAGCTTCTTAAAGAGAAAAGATCGGATTTACTTTAGTAATAATGTTCATGGGCTATTTATATGGGAATACAATCGTTTAAGGCGAATAAATACAACAAAGGATTTAAAGATATTCAAATTAAAATTTTCAGGATCAGATATATTGATATTTAGTTTAGCTGGCATTTTCAATTTCAACCCTCAAACAGAACAACTAAAACGGTTAAATCTAATTGACATCCCTCATAATACGATCCTCGACATAGAGAAAATCAACAACGATTACCTGATTGCTACAAGTGAAGGATTAATCAAAATTCCGATCCTTATTCAGCCTTCTGATGTCCAACTTAGTGCAATTCCTGTTTTTTGTACTGTAAATCAATCTGACACCATTACAAAAAACTTTTTTAAACTCAGTCACTCCGAAAATGATCTTATATTTTTCTACTCTGCACCCTGGTATGGCGCAAAAGAAGACATCGAAATTATTTACCGCTTAACGCACAATCAAAAGGGCTTTTGGCAAACTACAACTGCGGAAGAAGATTTCTTGCACTTTCCTTCTTTAGAACCCGGGAACTATTCACTTGAAGTAAAAGTTCGGAACCGTCATACAGAGAAAGAGAGCAATCCGGCAACCTGGAATTTTGTGATCAGAAAACCATGGTGGGAACTCCTGATTGCACGTATCTTTTTTGGATTTGTGTTAGGAATGGTCGTTTATATCTCCATTCGAAGAGTCTATCAAAAGAAACTGGAAAAACAATTTCAAATCATCGAAAAACAACAAGCCGTACTCAATGAACGGAAACGAATCGCGGCAGATATGCACGATGAATTGGGTGCCGGCATCTCAAGTTTGCAACTCATGAGTGAAATAAGTGCTCTGAATACAAACGAAACAGACATAAAAGATGAGTTGGCCAAAATCAATCTTACTGCTAAAGACCTTGGAAACAAAGTCAGAGAAATCGTTTGGACCTTAAATCCTCAAAATGACTCTCTTGAAAATCTTTTGTTTTTTATCAATAAATACGGACATGAATTTTTTTCAAAAACCAAAATTCACTTCAAGTGCATCCTGCCGGAATCAATCCCGGACATTATAATTACAGGAGGTTGCCGACATCATATTGTACTAATGGTCAAAGAAATTTTTAATAATATTGTCAAACATGCCAATGCATCAGAAGTGAGTTGTACATTTTCAGTTGAGCATGAATTCGAAATAAGAATACATGATAACGGAAAAGGATTCGGGAAACAAGAAGCCTCTGGAAATGGACTAAAAAACATTGAAGAACGAATCAAATTCCTCTCAGGAACATGGGAATTGGACACCCAAAATGGTGTTTCGGTTCACTTACAAATTCCGTTTCAAAATTTAAAAAACGATTTAGATACCTAACCGCCTTATATATTTTTATGAAAAAAGGATATGAACTGCAAACGCCCAAAACAATAGTTCTGATCGAAGATGACAAGTCGTTTCGGACTACGCTAGAAAAAATGATCTATGAACTTTCAGATTTTATTTGTGTTGGTTCTTACGCCGGTTGCAAAGATTTTTTAGACGCATTGCCTGATCTTGAAGCAGATATATATTGGCTGGATCTGAATTTACCCGACGGCTCCGGAATTGATCTGCTTCAAAATATCAAACAGAAGCAACCGGATGCACTTTGTATGATTTGCAGTATGCATGATGATAATGATACCATATTTTCGGCTCTTAAATCCGGTGCTGATGGATACTTGCTGAAAAACGCTTCCTTTAGTAACATTACTGAAAGTCTCCGGGAATTGGTGAATGGCGGTTCTCCCATGAGCGCGTTTATTGCCCGCAAAGTGATCACCTCTTTTCATATAACAAAAAGTGAAGATCAAAAGCAAATTGAAGAACTGACGTCCAGAGAACAAGAAGTTTTGAATCTGATATCCAAGGGTTTCACTTACAAAGAAACGGGAAGCCAATTGGGCATCGCTGAAGAAACGGTTCGTAAACACAGTCGCAACATCTACGTCAAATTACACGTCAAAAACAAAACGGAAGCAGCCATCAAATTCTCCAAATATTAATAGGATGAAAGTTTGAGAACTGCATCCTTTAACCTTGCCTGAGCTAAATAATTTTTTTCCAGTTCCCGGTTAAAGGGTATCGGTGTATCCAAAGAAGCACACCTTGTAATGGGTGCATCCAGGTATTGAAAACAATGCTCTGCTATCCAGGCTGCAATTTCTCCTCCTATTCCACCCGTTAAGGAATCTTCATGCAACAACACCACCCGTCCTGTTTTTTTCACACAGGAACGAATAGCATCATAATCCAGTGGCGCTAATGTTCTTAAATCTAAAATTTGAATTGATAACTCCGATAGCTCGTTTGCTAACGCCTCTGCCCATTGAACGCCCAACCCATACGTGATAATCGTAAGATCGTCGCCTTCCTGAACACATCGGGCCTTTCCGATTTCCACAGCGTCATATGTTTCGGGCACAGAACCGCTCACACTTCGGTACAAAGCTTTGTGTTCAAAAAATAAAACCGGATTGGGATCTTTTATAGCTGCTATCAACAATCCCTTTGCATCGGCCGGGGTGGATGGATACACAACTTTTAAACCGGGAACTTTAGTAAACCAGGCCTCATTGGACTGACTGTGAAATGGACCTGCGCCCACACCTGCTCCTGTCGGCATCCGAATCACCACATCCGCATTCTGACCCCAGCGGTAATGAATCTTTGCTAGGTTATTCACAATCTGGTTGAATCCCACACTCACAAAATCGGCAAATTGCATTTCAACAACGGATTTCATTTTTTCCAAATTCAATCCCAATGCAGCACCGATGATCGCACTTTCACAGATCGGTGTATTACGAACACGTTCTTTCCCGAATGCCTCCACAAATCCTTCAGTGATTTTAAATGCGCCTCCATATTCAGCAATATCCTGGCCCATTAGAATGAGTTCATCATAGACTTGCATACTTTGAAACAATCCTTCTTTGATGGCATCAATGAACCGTATATCTCCGTCATCTTTTCGGACCATAACCGGATGTGCTTTTGATGAATCTCCAGGAATTGTATAGGCCGATGCGTCATGTGCAAAAACATCGTCTAATTCTTCCTGCGTATGCACATGCATGGTTCCTGTATCGCGAACAAACTTCAATTCTTCATCTATATGTGCAGCAAATTCCTGGTGGATAGATTGTAGTTGCTCCTGTGTTAAAACGGCTGACTCCAGCAAAAACTGCTCATAGTTGTGGAGGGGATCTTTCTTGCTCCATTCCTCAAAAAGATGTGGAGGGACATATTTCGTACCGCTGGCTTCTTCATGTCCACGCATGCGGAAGGTCATGCATTCAATCAGGTAGGGCTTTTGATTTTGAATGCAATAATCCCGTACGCCTTTTACGGTATCCAAAACAGTCAGGATATTGTTGCCGTCAATTTGAACACCCTCCATTCCATATCCTTTGGCACGATCTACTAAATTCCGACAATGATATTGCTCCGAAACCGGAGTACTCAGTCCGTAACCATTGTTTTCAATAATAAAAATCACCGGCAAATTCCATACGGCCGCTACATTTAATGCTTCATGAAAATCTCCCTCACTGGTACCCCCTTCGCCTGTGAACGCCAATGCTACTTTCTTTTCATTCCGCAGCTTGTAGGCCAGCGCAACACCATCGGCAACAGCTAACTGCGGACCTAAATGCGATATCATACCACAGATGTGGTGCTCACGACTCCCAAAATGAAAACTACGCTCCCGACCTTTGCTGTAACCCTCCTTGTAACCCTGCCATTGCAAAAAAAGGTTACGCAAAGGCATATTTCGGCTCGTAAATACACCCAGGTTACGGTGCAAGGGCATGATCCATTCATCTTCCTCTAAGGCCAGCGTAGCACCTACCGCTATTGCCTCTTGTCCTATGCCACTAAACCATTTACTTACAATGCCCTGTCGCAACAACAACAACATTTTTTCTTCTATCATTCGTGGCCATAATAAGGAACGATAGATGTGAATCAACGCATCATCACTCAGGTCTTTACGGTTGAATTCCATATCAGTCAGATTTATGATTCTCTAGAATTTCTCTTTTGCAACACACTCTTGTGTACAAAAGAATTGATCACAGACAATAGAATGCTGAACAATAATGCATTCCAAAATCCATCTACCTGAAATCCGCCTACAAAATGTGCATCAATTAATATGATTAAGGCGTTGATGACAAACAGAAAGAGTCCTAATGTAAAGATGGTAGCAGGTAAAGTTAAAATAATGATAATCGGTTTCACGATCGCATCCAACAAGGACAGCACAAAGGATACGAGGATGGCAGTAAAAAAATCTTTGATTTCAATACCGGGCAGCAAATAAGCCAGCAGGAATACATTAACAGCAGTAATGAGTATTTTAAGTATAAAATTCATGGCGCAATCTTTAATGCCTCTTGTAATTAGACTACAACAAGTTCGTAAAAATCCTCCGGGTTTAAATACCTCTGAGCTAAATTTTGCAACTCTTCTTCTGTCGTATGCTTGATGGCATCCAATGATCGGTAAAAATAATTGGCATCGAGATTATTCAGGATGATGTTCTTCCAACGGGCAATGATATGAAAGGGTCCGTCCAGATCTCCCAAAATCGTTCCCATCAGGTAATTGCGAACCAATTGCAATTCTTCTGCATCAACCGGCTCTTCACGCAACAACTTCATCTCATTATAAACTTCCTGTACAGCAGCTTCGCAAACATCTCTGCCTGCTTCGGTACTAATCATCCAGGCACTGTCGTGAATGTGATTCAATAAGAAACTGTGAATACCATATGTATAGCCCTTGTCTTCGCGGATATTACTCATCAAGCGCGATCCAAAGAACCCTCCAAAAAGGGTATTCAAGACCTGAACTTTAGGAAAATCGGGATGATGGCGATTGGGGAAGGGTCTTGCAATACGAATCGCTCCCTGTACCCCCTCGGGATCATTGATTACCCGAAACTTGTGCTCGGCTGATGGTAAAACGGGATGTGAACGCTCTTCAAGTTTAGAGCCTACAGGAAGTTGACCAAATACGTTGTTGAGTTCCTGAGTAAAACCGGCAGGAAGAATGCCTGCAGCAAATATGATGCATTTCCCGTTTTGGTAATATGTTTTGTAAAAATCAATCAATTGCTGTTGTTCCAGTGCAGCATAATCTTCATGTGAACTGTACTTACCATAGGGATGCTGTTCTCCAAATAAATAGGTATCGATCAACCTGCCGGCAACAAAATCACATTTTTTCAGATTAACGGTGAGCCGTTGCTGCATGTTTTGCTTGTAAATGTCCAGTTCCTGTTCCGGGAAAACAGATTCGGTGAGCATTTCCCGGATTACCGGCAACAATTCTTTTAAATGTTTGGAAAGACAATGCAGACTGATGGTTGCTGTTTCATTGTAACAACTACGTGAAAGAAACGACCCATAGTATTCAAAATGTTCATTGATCTGGTATGCTGTTTTGTTCTTTGTGCCATTTTTCAACATGAAATTGGTTGTGGCTGCGACCAGATTGTGATGCTCATACCAGTTGCCTGCATAAAATACCAATTCCAGCGACAATACCTCCTGGGTACCGGCCTGTACCGAATACACTTCTATGCCATTATCCAACGTAGCTTTTTCATATGGTTTGAGCCGCAGATCAAATTCCGTAGCATCGGTTATGGAAGGTGCTATACTGCGATTCAACGGAGATGTTGTAGTATTCATGAAATCAATTCTTCTGTTTGGATAAGTAATATAATGTGTTGGAATTCTCTTCCCGGAAAATCGATTTACAGGTTTCCTGCAATTCCTCGGCGGTAACCGTCCGGTATTTTTCCAATTCCTCGTTCATCAACGCTGCATTACCGAGCAACTCGTAATAAGCCAGGCTGTTTGCTCTGCTCATGACACTCATGTCTTCAAAAATGATGGTGCTCTCGGTTTTATTGATCACTTTTCGCAACTCTTTTTCATCTACAAGTTTTGTTTTGAGTTGCGTTAATTCTTCTTCGATTGCCGCTTCGGCCGTTTGCGGAGAAACTCCTTTTACAAGTCTTCCTTCAATACTAAGCAAACCGGCATCTCTGCTTCCAAAATGATAACAATCAATATTGCTGAACAACTGCTTTTCTTTTACAAGCTTCTGATACAATCTGGAAGAGGCTCCGCTGCCCAGTATATCGGTGATCAAATCGGTTACATAATACCCTCTTTCCATGCGGGACGGCATGTGCCATGTTTTATAAAAAGCATCTAACGGAACATCGGCATAATGGGTATGCTTTCTTGCTTCCTGTTGCCTGGGCTCAACCGGCAAATTTCGCTCATATCGTTTGCCCGATGGAATGGGCTCAAACCATTTTTGCGCCAAGCTCAATACATGCTCCTTTTTCACATTACCAGCTACAACCAATATCGCATTCAAGGGCGTATAGTGTTTGGCAAAAAAGTTCTTTACATCGGTTAAGGTAGCATCTTCAACATGCTTCAGCTCTTTTCCAATCGTCATCCATTGATAAGGATGTACTTTGTAAGCCATTTGCCGCATGATTTGCCAGGCATCGCCGTAAGGCTTATTGATGTAGTGCTCCTTGAATTCTTCACAAACAACTTTTCGTTGTACATCCAGACTTTTCTCACTGAAAGCCAAACTCAGCATACGGTCGCTTTCCAGCCAAAATGCGGTTTCCAGGTTTTCGGCCGGTAACTGACAATAATAATTTGTTAGATCATTGGTGGTGTAGGCATTGTTCTCACCTCCGGCCAGTTGAAGCGGCTCATCGTAACTTTCAATGTTGATGGAACCGCCAAACATCAAGTGTTCAAATAAATGTGCAAATCCTGTTCTGGAAGGATCTTCGTCCCGGGCGCCAACGTCATACATTAAGTTGACCACTGCCATGGGTGTGGACGCATCCTCATGCACAAGTACGGTAAGGCCATTGGCAAGTGTAAATCGTTCAAATGCTATCATGTTTCAAAGTAAATTTATCTCCTGAAGCTTACTATACAGAATGCTGCATCTGATCCAGTCAGAAGAGGAACGTAAATTTCGGTAAAAGAGAAGAATAACCTTGAAATAATCAGACTTTTCTGGAAAGAATACTCAGTTCAAAGAATCGAAGCAATTTTTAACCGCAACAACAAGGTTTGTTCATTTCTGAAAACGACAAGCGCAACGGTTTCGCCGTGTTTCTGCAACAAGGCCTTGTATTGCTGAATGTTGTTGGAAAAATTGTTTTCCACGGCCAACAGTTGATCCCCCGGCCGTACGCCGGCTGCAGCTGCAGGACTTCCTTCGTTAATGTCTGTGATGATGATTTTTCCGTCGATCAAATAAAAATTCATGCCGGTGTAGGCGTAATCAAACGGATCACGGTAATGACGATTCGGTTTCAAATAAATCGTCTGGTCGGGATAATTCAACACCACATTGAATCTTCGCAACAAATCGTTTCCAATCAGTCCTGCTATGGAAGGATATTGAAATACATTAACGGAATCGCGATAGATGTACATCGGCACTTTCCGAAAACG
>CANGQQ010000075.1 GCA_947456025.1 Chitinophagaceae bacterium
CAAAAGTAAGCCTTTCATCCTTTGAGTTGCAACTCGTAACCGATCCTTCATGGATTTTGTCAAAGAACGTTGTCATACAGAAAGTGATAGACCTCTTTTCCGGTTTGAGCGACTCGTTTCGGAGTAGTGCAGAAGCACAACTATTGCCGTTTCCGATTTTGAAGTTGCCACCCAAAATTTCAAGAGGCGAGAACTATCAAGGCTTACCGTATGTTATGTTGGACTATCCGCGTTGTTTCGCAAAGGATCAAGTTTGCGCTATTCGTACCTTTTTCTGGTGGGGTCATTACTTCAGTTCCACTCTGCATTTAAAAGGTAAATTTAAAACGGATTATGAAGACGTGATCCATTCGCAGATCCGGGAACTATCGACGGATGCATGGATCAACTACAGGAATGAGGAATGGAATCACATCATTTCAGATGCTGAAATGCGTCCGCTCAATGAAAAGACATTGGCTGACGTAAAAGAACTGGACGTATTGAAACTGGCTTACAAATTGAATTTAACCCGGTGGGATGACGCGGAACGTTTTTTATTGGAACATTTTCATCAAATGGTCGGACTGTTGGCGGTTAATTCCCAAGACGGTGAAACAATTCCTTAATTTGATACTCCCATAACTGACTTTGGTCTTTGATGTCTTTTTTCTCCGCAAAATCTTTCACTACAAGAATGGTTTGATTGGAGATCTCCGTTTTTTCAATACTGAACTCAAAGTATTCATCTTTTGCGGAATGCAGCCAACGGTAACGGATGAATTTGTCATCTTCCTTTTCCAAAACTTCGGCTTTATCTTCAGATCCGTTCCAGTTAAAGAAATAAATGCCATCACGTTCATCAACACGGTCTGCGAACCATTCTTGCAGCCCGGCGGGGGTTGCCAAAAATTCATAAAGGATACCGGGTGAACATTTTACAGGAAATTCCAGGGTGTATAATACTTTCTTGCTCATTCTATGTAATGGAAACCGATTTAAAAGGCTTGTAGTTGCAATAATATAAAATTAATAGAGGATTCAAAATTTTTTTAAAGGTTTAATTTGGATAACAACTGGCTGATTTTCATAAATAACGCATTGCCTGCATGTTCATCATAAGGGCGTATTGAATCTTTTTTTGGGGGATTTGAAAAATTTTGTTAAATTCAGCAAGCAGTTTACGCTTTCGAGGATTCAATCCTGAAGGATTATAAACTGCTTGAACGTTTTACCTAAAAAAACCACTTTCATCCTTGAAATCCAACGCTTATGAGTATGCGCCAACTGAAAATCTCGAAATCCATCACCAATCGTGAATCTCAAAGTCTTGAGAAATACCTTCAGGAAATTGGTAAAGTAGAATTGATCTCCTCAGAAGAGGAAGTCAAACTTGCCGAGCGAATCCGGCAAGGGGATCAGGCAGCACTTGATCGTTTAACGAAGGCGAACTTGCGCTTTGTTGTTTCGGTTGCCAAACAATATCAAAACCAGGGACTTACGTTGCCGGATCTGATCAATGAAGGGAATCTGGGTTTGATCAAAGCAGCCCATCGTTTTGATGAGACTCGTGGGTTTAAATTCATTTCCTATGCAGTTTGGTGGATTCGTCAGAGCATCTTACAGGCATTGGCAGAGCAATCCCGAATTGTTCGATTGCCATTAAATAAAGTGGGTCTCACGAACCGCATCAACAAGGCTTTTTCACAACTGGAGCAAGAGTTTGAACGTGAACCTTCTCCGGAAGAACTGGCCGAAATGCTGGAACTTGAAACAGATGAGGTGGCCGCCACATTGGGCATTGCTGCACGTCATGTGAGTATGGATACGCCTTTGTCTGACGGGGAAGACGGAACGCTTATGGATGTCATGCACAATCCCAATGCAGATGCAGCGGATGGGGATATTGAACACAAGCAATCACTGCAACAGGAGATTGATCGTTCCCTCAACACACTTACCGACCGTCAAAAGGATGTGATCCGTTACTTTTTTGGAATTGGGGTGGATCATCCGTTGAGTCTGGAAGATATCGGCGCACGATATAATTTGACCCGTGAACGTGTTCGTCAAATCAAAGACAAGGCGATCAGCAAGTTGAAAACCAACAGTCGATGTAAGCACTTGAAGTTTTATCTGGGATAACAGTCTTTTTTTTCGAACCAAAAGGGAAGTCTTTCCAGGCTTCCCTTTTGTGTATCAGGCCGCCAAGGTCCACCAAAAATGTCCCATTCTTCTTCTAACTTCGCTGCAATCATGAAACGCTATTTCCCCTATCTGTTCATCATTGTCATTGCTTCGGGTTTGTTTTTTCATTCCCTCGGTAAGGTCCATTTATTTGACTGGGATGAAATCAATTTTGCTGAGAGTGCCCGCGAAATGATGGAAACCGGAAATTATTTCAGAGTTCAAATCAATTACGAACCGTTCTGGGAAAAACCGCCTTTCTTTTTTTGGTTACAGGTTGCCTCCATGAAGATTTTTGGTGTTAATGAGTTTGCGGCTCGTTTTCCCAATGCGCTCTGTGGTATCGCAACCTTACTGGTCTTGTTTGCAATCGGGAAGCGCTTACACAATGTCCGTTTTGCGACCTGGTGGGTTTTGATTTATGCAGCTACATTTTTACCGCACGTATATTTTAAAAGCGGCATCATTGACCCCTGGTTTAATTTGTTTATTTTTCTGGGCTTATACTTTCTTGTCTGTTTTTTATCCGAACAACAATTGCAACAACGGAAAAGAGCTGACTTGGTTCTCTCTGCCCTTTTTACAGGTCTTGCAGTACTAACCAAAGGTCCCGTCGCCATTCTGGTTGTATTCCTGTCGTACTTATTGTTTCTGCTTTTCAATCATGGGAAAGGCCGGGCGCTTTTTCGCGACTATTTGATATGGGGTTTGTGTTTATCGGCTGTGACCTTACTGTGGTTTGGACTCGAAATCCTGCAACATGGGTGGTGGTTTGTCAATGAATTCATTACCTATCAAATCCGATTGGCTAAAACCAAGGATGCGGGACACGGTGGGTTTTTGCTCTATCACTTTGTAGTGGTGTTGATTGGTTGTTTTCCGGCGTCTTTATTGATTTTCAGATTCCGGAATCGGGAACAGGAGCAGGAAAAAGCGTTGTTGTTCCGGAAAATGATGATTGCTTCCCTGTTGGTGATACTCATCGTTTTTACGATCGTGAAAACCAAAATCGTTCACTATTCTTCGTTTACTTACCTGCCCATTGGTTATTTGGCGGCATCAACCCTTTACGGAGTGGTACACAAAACGGCGTATTTAAAAAAGTGGCAGGAATTGGGTTTATTGGTTTTGGGATTAATCTGGAGCGCTTTGTTCATTGCGTTACCCTTAGTAGGGAACAACATCGAATGGATCCGTCCTTTCTTATCCAAGGATGCTTTTGCATTAGCCAATACACAGGCCCTTGTAAAATGGCATGCTGCTGATGTGTTGCCGGGTGTATTGTTTCTCGGAGCCGTAATCACTTCTTTTGTTTGGATTAAACAACAGCAATACCAAAAAGCATTCATTCTTCTTATGCTGTCTTCGATAGCTGCCATCCAGGTTTTGCTGACTCTGTTTACGCCTCGTATCGAACAATATTCCCAACATGCTGCGATCGAGTTTTTTAAGCGATTGAAAGATCAAAAAGTATATGTAAAAACACTCGGCTATAAAAGTTATGCTCAATATTTCTATACTAGCATACGCCCCGGGAACAATGCATTGTCAAAAGACGAAAGCTGGTTACTTACGGGTGCTGTTGATCGTCCGGTCTATTTTGTGAGTAAGAATACCTATACCAGGGATTTGATGAACGTTTATGGGGCTCATCTGGAGATTCTCTATGAAAAAAACGGTTATGTGTTTTACCGCAGAAAATAACAACTCAGTACAAACTGCTTTTCATCAGTCCCCATTTGCATAAACGGTAAATCAGTGAAACTTTGAGACATCCGATACCGTACTTCATACTCCGTTTGAAATTGATACTGCTGGCTTCCTTGAAGTATTTTGTGGGACAGGTAACTTCCCCAATTTCAAATCCGTGATAAAAGATTTGCGAAACCATTTCATTGTCAAAAATAAAATCGTCATCGCATGCTTCCAGATTTACCTGTTGAAGAACCTCTCTGCTGAAAGCCCGGTAACCTGTATGGTATTCGGAAAGTTTTTGATTTAAAAGTAGATTTTGCGTGAAGGTTAAAAACCGGTTGGCGATGTATTTATACAGTGGCATCCCGCCTTTGAGTGCGCCGTTGCCTAAAATGCGGCTCCCGAACACAACCGGATAGACATTGTTCCCGATGATGCTGGTCATGGCGTGTATCAATTGCGGGGTGTATTGATAATCGGGATGCAGCATGATAACAATATCGGCACCCAGTTCCATTGCTTTTTTATAGCAACTTTTTTGATTGCCACCATAACCTTTGTTGTTTTGATGTTGTACGATGTGTTGAATGCCCAATTCCCGTGCTTTCTCGATTGTACTGTCTTTGCTGGCATCATCAACCAATACCACTTCGTCAACGATTTCAAAAGGAATTTCACGGTATGTGATTTCCAGTGTCTTCGCTGCATTGTAAGCGGGTAAAACCACCACTACTTTTTTGCCGTTGAACATAAACAACCATTTGGTTTGAGCGGCAAAGATACTTCTGCGAAAGGCTTGTCCCAACAGCAATATGTGTCATCTTATAATGTCTTGAACGAGTTTGCGTACATTTGCATCCCCAAAAGCAGGTGAATTATGTTTCAGAATTTATCAGAACGTCTCGAAGGCGCGTTTAAAAACATCAAAGGTGAAGGCCGTATAACCGAACTCAATATTGCCGCTACCATTAAGGACATCCGCAGGGCTCTGGTGGATGCCGATGTGAATTTTAAAATCGCGAAGGAGTTTACCGATACGGTAAAGGAAAAGGCATTGGGATCCAAAGTGTTGTTATCGGTCAATCCGGGGCAACAAATGGTCAAGATCGTTCAGGACGAACTGGCATTGCTCATGGGCGGTTCGGAAAGTGAACTCGATGTCAAAGGAGCGCCGGCCGTGATTTTGATTGCCGGTCTGCAGGGTAGCGGTAAAACAACGTTCAGCGGTAAGCTTGCCCATTACCTCAAAACTAAAAAAGGCAAGTCTCCCTTATTGGTGGCGGCCGATATTTATCGTCCCGCAGCCATCGACCAATTGACCGTATTGGGAGGGCAAATAGGAGTAGAGGTGTACAGTGAGCGTGATTCCAAAGATGCCGTTGCCATTGCAGTGAACGCCATCAAGGAAGCCAGAACAAAAAATAAAAATGTAGTCATCATCGATACAGCCGGACGGTTAGCAGTGGATGAAGTGTTGATGACCGAAGTGACGAACATAAAGAATGCGGTTGCGCCGAATGAGATCTTATTTGTGGTGGACAGCATGACAGGTCAGGATGCAGTGAATACAGCAAAGACCTTTAACGACCGGCTCAATTTTTCGGGTGTAGTGCTCACCAAATTGGATGGCGATACAAGGGGTGGTGCTGCATTGTCCATTAAGTACACAGTCAATAAGCCCATCAAATTTGTCAGCAGCGGCGAAAAAATGGAAACACTCGATGTGTTTTATCCGGATCGGATGGCTCAACGTATTCTGGGGATGGGCGATATCACATCGTTGGTAGAAAAGGCACAAGCGCAATTTGACGAAGAACAGGCAAAAAAACTGGAAAAGAAAATCCGGAAAAATCAGTTTGATTTTGAAGACTTCCGCCAACAACTGGAGCAGATCAAGAAAATGGGGAATTTGAAGGATCTGCTGGGGATGATTCCAGGTATGGGGAAAGCGATGAAAGATGTTGATATTAGTGATGATGCGTTCAAAGGTGTAGAGGCCATCATCAATTCCATGACTCCTCAGGAACGGGCTAATCCCGATTTGATTGACCTAAACAGGAGAAAGCGTATCGCCTTGGGTTGCGGAAAAGACATCGCAGATGTTAATGCCTTCATGAAGCAATTTGAGCAAATGAAGCAAATGATGGGAATGATGAATAAAATGCCAATGGGGGGTAAAATGATGCCCGGATTTGGGAAAAGATAGATTTTTTACAAATTAGGATTGGAATTTTGAGCCGAAGCCATTAATTTTGCAATCCGTATTTTTTTAACCACATTGTTAACGCATTTAAATTTTTATTTAGGATGCCAGTAAAAATCCGACTTCAGAGACACGGGTCTAAGAAAAGACCTTTTTATTTCATCGTTGTAGCTGATGCAAGAGCTCCAAGAGATGGAAAATTCATTCAGAAAATTGGTACCTACAATCCGGTTACAGAACCTGCTGTAATCCAGATTGATCGTCAAAAAGCACTGGAATGGTTGCATAAAGGTGCTCAACCAACAGACACGGTACGTAAGATTCTTTCCAACAAAGGTGTATTGTATTTGAAACATTTGTTGCGCGGAGTTTCACTGGGCTTATTCGATCAGGCTGCCGCTATGGAAAAATTCCAAAAATGGCACAACGAGCACGAAGCTGCTGAGCAGAAAAAAAGAGACGAAGCACGCAGAGCAAAATTTGCAAGACGTTCTTCAGGATTCCGTCCTTCAGCTCCCAGAAAGCAGGAAGGAAGTGAAGCCGCTACAGAAGAATAAACAAACTCTTCAATAAAAAAATCCTCCGCAAAACGGAGGATTTTTTTTGTACGCACTCAATCTTGATAAATTCACATTCGCTATAGCTTCTTTGTAAATTTGAAGAATGGAACATTATTTCAGTATCGGACAAATTGTAGCAACTTTTGGGTTGAACGGAGAGGTGGTATTGAAACACAATCTCGGCACAAAAACAGCTTTGAAAGGGCTGGAAGTGCTTTTTGTTGAACAAGGAAAAGAGAAGCTGCTTCCTTATTTCATTACCGGCAGCCGCATAAAAAATGACGAGGAGGTCTATCTCGCAGTTGAAGGAATTGCTTCAAAAGAGGCGGCCCGAATCATAACGAACAAAAAGGTTTGGCTGCGTGAAGCTGATTTTAAACGATTTGCCGGCAAATCGGCTCCCATTTCATTAATAGGGTATACGTTATTCGATAATAAAAAAGAACTGGGGGTTATCCTGGAAGTGATTGAACAGCCACTGCAAATCTTATGCAGATTGGAAATACAAGGGAAAGAAGTGTTGATTCCTTTGCATCAGGAAACCATTAGACAAATTGTTCATCAGAAAAAACAAGTTGTGGCCGCTTTACCGGATGGCTTGTTGGAAGTTTATCTCGGCTCTTAACCACTGATTTAATCAAGTTTTTGGATTGTATTTCTCCAACTAAAAGGATAATTTAGAGTCCTTGTCATTGCAAAAAATCATAGCACATTTTGACTTAGATACGTTTTTCGTATCAGTTGAACGGCTGAATGATGCTTCGCTCATCGGAAAGCCGGTGATTGTTGGCGGCACCCGCGAACGCGGGGTGGTTAGTACCTGCAGTTACGAAACACGTGTGTATGGTGTACACAGTGGTATGTCTATGAAACGAGCACTTCAGTTGTGTCCGCAGGCAATCGTTTTGTCCGGATCAAGAGGTGAATACAGCCGCTATTCCCGTTGGGTCACAGATATTATCGCCTCCAGGGCACCGCTGTTTGAAAAGGCATCGATTGATGAATTTTATCTTGATCTGACAGGAATGGATCGTTTTTTTGATCCATTAAAATGGACCGTTGAGTTACGGGAACAGATCATAAATGAAACAGGACTACCTATCTCATTTGCAATCGCTTCGAATAAACTGGTAGCTAAAATCGCCACCGATCAGGCAAAACCTAATAATTATATTTTTGTTCCATTGGGTCAGGAAAAGGAATTTCTTGCTCCATTGCGTGTCAATAAAATTCCGGGCGTAGGGGAGCATGCGTATCATTTATTACTTGATTTGGGTATTGAAACCATACGGGATTTGCAGCAAGCCAATTCCGTTATGCTCGAGCAACATCTGGGGAAACACGGGGGTGATTTATGGCGAAGAGCACATGGGATCAGTAACAGTGTAGTGGCCGCCTACCATGAAGCCAAATCGGTTTCCAGTGAGAATACCTTTCAAGAAAATCGAAGCGACATGGCTTTTCTGGAATCAGAGATCGTTCGGCTAACCGAAAAAATTGCACATGAATTGAGGCAGGATGATAAAATGGCCGGATGTATCGCTGTGAAAATTCGTTATCCCGATTTTGAAACACAGCAACGACAGGCGACCATTCCGTATACCTGCTACGACGATGAGTTGATTGCGCACGCAAAGGATCTTTTTCATCAGTTATACCGTAACGGTAAGCCGGTCCGTTTATTGGGAGTCAAACTTAGCGAGCTCACCGGTGAAGCATTGCAAACCAATTTGTTCAACGATGTGCAGAAAAAGACCGATTTGTACAAAGCGATTGATGACGTGAAAAACCGCTATGGCAAACAGATGCTCACAAAAGCACGAACAACAAACAAATGATTTTTGGAGGAATTGTAATCCGAAAACAGACTTATTCCAATTCTAGTGAGTCCGGCGCTCTTACTTCATCCATTTCTCAAATTGCTGTAACAAAGCTTTCAGATCTTTAGACAAAGGGGCTTCGAGCGCTACGGTTGATCCATCAAGATCCTGAAAAACAAGTTTCCAGGCATGAAGCGCCAAACGATTCAGAAGGGGCTTCTCTTCCTCAGCATCTTTTGACAACTTGAATTTTTTCCTTTTTATGGTAGATAACAAGACCGGGGTTTCAGAACCATAAAGCTCATCACATACAATCGGATGTCCGATCTGTTTCATGTGCACACGTATTTGATGCGTTCTTCCGGTATGAATTTGAAATTCCATCCAGGAATACATCCCGTAGGTTTTCACGATTTTATACTCGGTTAAGGAAGGTTTCCCTTTTTGATGCGTGATATAGGTTGCTTTTTTTACCGGGTGTTCCATGATGGGTGCATCAACGCTCCCTTGTTCATGTGCAGGCTGGCCTTGTACCAGACCCAGATAATATTTTTCAACAGTGCGTTCTTCAAATTGTTTCGATAAATATTTGTGGGTTTCCTCGTCTTTTGCAAAAAGGATCAGACCGCTTGTGTTTTTGTCCAAACGATGTACCACCCATACTTTTCCGAATCGTTCGTTCAGTTGGTCTTTTAAAGAAGGCTCTGATTGTTTCCGATCCGGTATGGAAAGTAAACCCGACGGTTTGTAGAGTGCAATCCAGTGTTCGGTTTCGGCTATGACTTCTGCTTTATTCTTCATCGCGATTTTTCCCTTTTAATTCGTCTTTCTTTTTTACAAATGACTTGTTGAGGAATTTTAAGAGTCGGACTTCCTTTTCGTTGAGGTAGCGCCATTTTCCACGATCCACATTTTTCTTGGTCAGATTGGCGAATAAAACACGATCCAGATTTTTAACATCGTACCCCAAATGTTCAAACATCCTGCGTACAATCCGGTTGCGTCCACTGTGAATTTCGATGCCAATGATCTTTTTGTTTTTGGGATCGGCATAGCCTAAAGCATCGGGCGCAATGAACCCATCTTCAAGTGTGAGACCATTTAACATTTTTTCGAAATCTTTTTTCTCCAATGGCTTGTCCAGAGTTACTTCATAAACTTTTTTTACCTGATAACTGGGATGCGATAATTTCTGCGTCAGTTCTCCGTCATTCGTAAGAAGCAATACACCCGTGGTGTTTCGATCCAATCGACCTACTGGATAAATCCGTTGATCGGTAACACCTTTTAACAGATCCATAATCGTTTTGCGTCCTTGCGGATCTTCTGAAGTAGTAATGTAATCTTTGGGTTTATTTACGAGAATGTATACCAGTTCCTTCTGAATGTGGATTTTCTTGCCGTTTACTTTCACTTCATCACGATCAGCGACCTTGTATCCCGGCTCGGTAATGATTTGTCCGTTTATTTTTACCTTTTCTTCTTTGATGATCGCAACGGCATCGCGACGGCTGCAAACTCCGCAATGAGCAAGGTATTTATTCAAAGGCATTGCAGCATTTGTGTTTTTGCGTTCAAAGGTAACGGGTGCGGGGGGGGGCGTCATTCCCTTCGATGCACGTGTTTTTGGTGTTGCTGCTGTGGGCTGTGCTTTTAGTCCGCGTTCGGCAGCTTTCTTTTTTGCAAAATATTCGTTCTTTTCTGCACGGGCTTTTTTCTTTTCCTGTCGAAATTCTTCTTTTTTCTGTGCGTTCGATTTTTGACCGGCAAATTTTCCGAAACTGTTTTTAGACATGGTTTTGTTTTTACTGTTTTACAACAGGTGATTAGAGATTTACGATTCGTTATGAATTGAGAACTTCTTTGTTTGCTAATTGACCGCAGGCTGCATCTATATCTTTACCTCTGCTTTTTCTTAACCGGCAATTGACCCGGTTTTTTTCCAGGTGTTTCATAAACAAATGCGTTGTTTTTTCATCCGGTTTTTCGAAATCTGCCAGATCAATAGGATTGTACTCAATGATGTTTACAAGGTCGGCCGGTATTTGTCGGTAGATTTTAATCAGTTCATCGGCGTCCTGCAGACTGTCGTTGAATTGTTTGAATAAGATGTATTCCAACGTAATCTCATTGCCGGTTTTTTTATAGAAATAATTGAGTGCCTCAATCAGGGATTTAATGTTGTTCGAATCGTTGATTGGCATGATTTCATTTCGTTTCACATCATTGGCTGCATGAAGTGAAAGCGCCAGCTTGAATTTAACAGCATCATCTCCTAATTGCCGGATTTGTTTGGAAACTCCGGCTGTTGAAACGGTAATTCTTCTTGGGCTCATGCCTAATCCATCAGGTGCTGTTATGCGTTCGATGGCTTTGAGTACATTTTTATAATTGAGCAAGGGTTCTCCCATACCCATAAAAACAATATTCGTTAACTTTTTATCATAAACACGTTCACACTGTTGATTGATCAAAACCACTTCGTCATAAATTTCATCATAGTCCATATTCCGTTTTCGATCAATGTACCCCGTTGCGCAGAATTTACAGGAGAGGGAGCAGCCGATTTGAGAGGACACACATGCTGTTTTCCGATCATCGGTTGGTATCAATACCCCTTCTGCCAGATGCCCTTCATGTGTCCGGAAACGTGTTTTGATTGTTCCGTCGGCGGAGTATTGGGTTGCGTCAATCGTTAAGGCGGGAAGTGAAAAATGGGAGCCCAGTTGTTGTCGTAACTCTTTACTGAGGTTGGTCATGTCGGCAAAACTGTGTGCATGTTTTTGCCAGATCCATTCATAAGTTTGATGCGCTCTGAATTTCTTTTCACCGATGCTTTCAAAAAACGCTACAAGCTCATCCTGTGATAAGTGGCGAATGTTCCTGTTCGTTTGTTTTGAATCGGTCATAGTTGCAAA
>CANGQQ010000076.1 GCA_947456025.1 Chitinophagaceae bacterium
GTCTATTTGATCCAAAATGCGTATCAGTCCATAACCGCCTCTTGCACTCAGGATGGCTTTTATCTTCGGATTGCGGATCATTTGATGCAAATCGTTCAGGCGTTCTGCATCTGTCCCGCCCAACGAGCCATCTTTCTTGCCGATGGTATCGCCCAACAGAATACGGAAACCCCAGGCTTCAAGTTGTTGCACAGCAGGTTGAATGGCTTCTTTTTTTACAAAGCCCGACAAGCACAAGATTCCGATTGTATCACCTTGTTTTAAATAGGAGGGGACCAGCAACGTTTGGGGATCTTGCTGCCCGCCATAGGCGTCCAAAGATCCGATTGAAGCACAAATGCTTCCTGCCGGTATCAGTGATTGAAGAAACCGCTTCCGCTCCATGGATTAAAGGTATAAAAAAGCATCTTGTGCGGGTTGTTCCATTTTTTTGAAGCCAATTCACCATCTTTGATAAGGAATTGCTTAAGAATATGCGAAAGACACTTCGTGATTTTTGTTGTTATTACGGTTTTTGGATTTTGTTTTTTTTTCTCAACCGTTGGGTATTTGTGCTGGCACATCCCGCTGTATGGAAAGAGGCTTCCTTACTGGAAATCCTGGAAGTTTTTTATCGGGCATTGCCGATGGACCTGTCTACGACAGCCTACATCCTGGCGATTCCGGTTTTGATCTGGTCGCTTTTTTTCCTGTTTCGTAAAAATCAGTTCGGTTATCGTTGGCTGTACTATTATACCATGGGTGTTATGGTGTTTTATGCCTTTCTCACCATCGTTGATTTTAATATTTACCGGGAATGGAGTGTGAAACTGAACCACCGGGCACTCTCCATCTTTATTTCGGATCCGCACATAGCGGTTGCCAGTTCTATGGCCGCACCCTTGTGGCAATCGTTTTTGATAGGTGCTTTGTTGATTGTTGCAGGTTGGGCATTGATTCGGATGTTTCGTTTTTCTTTTACGGTATCCGGGTATCCGATTGCTGCTTTACGTGTGCTTTTTGTGTTGTTGTTGCTTGCGGTACAAGTTGTAGTGATCAGAGGTGGTCTTTCAACTTCTCCGTTAACGGTTTCCAGTGTGTATTACAGCAATCATCGTTTTCTGAATCAGGCAGCACTTAATACAGGTTGGAATTTGCTGACAGATGTGATTGAAAATAAATCGGACCGCCAAAATCCTTTCCGTTACATGTCCACTGCCGAGAGCGACCGAATATGCGACAGCCTGTTCTCGTTAAAGGATTCCGGGACTGCGGTTCTAACCCATCAGCGTTCCAACATCGTTCTAATTGTTCTCGAAAGTTTCACGGCCGATTTAATGGAAGTGTTGGGAGGGGAAAAAGGAGTTACTCCTTTCTTGAATCAATTGGCAGGAGAGGGGATCCTCTTTACCGATATGTATGCAACTGGATTTCGGACCGATATTGGACTTGCGGGCATTTTAACCGGATTTCCTTCACTGGCTGTACGAAGTATTTTGTCGTACCCCGAAAAAGCAGCGCAATTGCCTTCGCTTTCGTCGGTGTTGTCCAGTCAGGGTTATGCAACATCGTTTTATTATGGAGGAGAATCGGAATTCTTCAATATTCGCTCTTTTGTATTAAATGCGCAGTTCAAACGACTTACCGATATCCGGAATTTTGATTCCAAAGACCGCAATTCGAAGTGGGGCGCCCATGATGGAGTTGTGATGGACCGGATGTTGGTGGAGCTGCGAAAGGAACAAGCGCCGTTCTTCTCTACATTTCTTAGTTTATCCAATCACGAACCGTTCGAAATTCCGGCGGTCCCGCACTTCAAGGGAGACGATCTGCCCAATCGGTTTCGCAGCACGGCTTATTATACAGACTCCTGTCTGGGCGTATTCTTCCAAAAAGCACGTAAGGAGCCCTGGTATGCAAACACCTTGTTTGTGATCGTGGCAGATCATGGCCACCGTTTGCCTTTGGAGCAATCCGAAATTTATGAACCGGCCCGTTCACGCATTCCGCTGCTGTTTGCGGGTCCTGTTTTGAAACAGGAATTCAGGGGGAAACGGATTGGACGAACAGGATCACAGGCCGATTTGCCTGGTACGATACTGGCTCAATTGCAGATGAACCGCTCTGCGTTTTATTGGAGTAAAAACCTGCTGAGTGCAGTCGAAAAACCCTTTGCATTTGCCACCTTCGACAATGGTTTTTCTTATTTTGAACCCGACCAAAAACTGAGTTTTGACAACAATGGCCGAAGATTACTGTACACGGCTTTGCCGGAAAAGCCGGTGCAGGGTTCCCTAAAGGCCGGTCAGGCCATCTTACAAAAGGCCTACGATCAGTTTCTTTCGTATTGATTTGCAATCCAAAGTGGAATTCGTCCGGGGAATACCCCTTCCGTAAAAGAAAAATATCAGCGAAAAGCTAAAAAACTAACGTTCATTAATTAACTTGCCGCCGCTATTGATTTTACATATGAAGTCATGGCGATTGCTTGTTTTTCTTGTCTTTTAACCTTAAATAACTTTATATGGACAAATCGGTTTACCTCGCTGATCTTAACGCCGTGGGCCTCGGTGACATTGAACAGGTAGGAGGTAAAAACGCCTCGTTGGGCGAAATGCTGCAGAATTTAACGACCCTGGGAATTCAAATTCCAAACGGGTTTATCATTACGGTTGCGGCCTACCGTGAGTTTATACGTTACAACAATTTGGATGAAGCGATTCACAACATCATCAATCAAATTGAATTTGATGATATTGAATCGCTCCGCAGGGGTGGTTTGCAGGCCCGTCAACTTTTGAAGAATGCAAAATTTCCGAAAGAGCTGAGCGAAGCCATCATTGCAAAGTATCATGAACTGAGCAGTACCTACGGACAGGAAATTACCGATGTGGCTGTTCGTTCATCCGCTACAGCAGAAGACTTGCCCGATGCTTCCTTTGCAGGACAGCAGGAAACCTATCTCAATGTACGTGGTCCGGCCCCTTTGATGAATGCGGTACGGAACTGCTTCGCTTCTATTTTTACCGATCGTGCAATCAGCTACCGTAATAATTTCGGATACGATCATTTCAGCATCGGTCTTTCGGTTTGTGTTCAGAAAATGGTGCGTAGTGATCTGGGAGCATCCGGTGTGGCTTTTTCTCTTGATACAGAAAGTGGATTCAAGGATGTGGTGGTTATCAATGCTTCTTTCGGATTGGGTGAAATGGTCGTACAGGGATCCGTTTCTCCTGATGAATACATTGTTTTTAAGCCCACATTAAAACAAGGTTTTGACAGCATCATCGAGAAGAAATTGGGGGTTAAAGATAAAATGATGGTGTACGGCGACAATCCGGACGAACGTGTGCAAATCATTCCCGTTGAAAAACCTCTTCAGGCTCGTTATTGCCTGAAAGATGAACGCATCATTCAATTGGCGCAATGGGTGACCAAAATTGAAGAATATTATTCCAAACTTAAGGGCCATTGGTGCCCCATGGATGTAGAATGGGCTGTGGATGGTTTGTCTAAGGAGTTGTTCATCGTTCAGGCACGTCCTGAAACCATTCACTCACAAAAAGATTTTTCTACAATTACAGAGTTTGTGATGGATGATTCGGTTCCCCGGAAAACCTTGCTGAAAGGGATTGCCGTGGGAGATAAAATCGGAAGCGGAAAGGTTTCGATTCTTTTCTCGCTGGATAAACGTGTAACCGAAGGACATGAATTTCAGGATGGCGATGTGTTGGTTACAGATATGACCGATCCCGACTGGGAACCCATCATGAAAAAAGCCTCTGCCATCATTACCAATAAAGGAGGCCGGACTTGTCACGCTGCAATTGTGGCCCGCGAGTTGGGAGTGCCTGCCATTGTAGGCTGCGGCAATGCAACAGAGTTGTTAAACGACGGACAGGTGGTAACAGCTTCCTGTGCCGAAGGCGACGAAGGCATTATTTATGAAGGCAACATCCCTTATAAAAAAGTGGAGACCGATTTACGTGATTTGCCAAAATTGCAAACACCGATCATGTTGAATGTAGCTTCTCCAAATATGGCATTCCGCTTCTCGCATTATCCCAATGCCGGAGTTGGTTTGGCTCGTGAAGAATTCATCATCAACAATTATATTCAGGTGCATCCTCTGGCACTGATGAAACATCAGGAGTTGAATGATCCCGAACTTACAGAAGCCATCAAAAAAATGATCCGTGGTTTCGAAAACGAGGAAGACTTCTTCATACAGCGGTTGTCCTATGGGATTTCGAAAATTGCCTCTTCGTTTTATCCCAATAAAGTGATTGTTCGCTTCAGTGATTTCAAGAGCAATGAATACTTCAATTTGCTGGGTGGTAAATATTTTGAACCACACGAAGAAAATCCGATGATTGGATGGCGTGGAGCCAGTCGTTATTACAGCGAAAAATACAAAGAAGCATTTGGCCTGGAATGCCGTGCCATCAGAAAAGTACGCGAAGAAGTGGGATTGAAAAACGTGGTCGTGATGGTTCCCTTCTGTCGTACCGTTGAAGAATTACTCAAAGTACAGGCTGTTATGAAAGAATACGGCTTGGAGCGCGGTAAAGACGGACTGGAAGTATACCTGATGGCAGAATTGCCTTCCAATATCATTATGGCCGAACAGTTTTCGGATCATATTGACGGATTCTCGATCGGCTCCAATGATTTAACGCAGTTAACACTGGGATTGGATCGTGATTCCTCACTGGTAGCACACTTGTATGATGAACGCAATCCCGCAGTAAAAGAAATGATTCGCATGCTCATTGAAACAGCCAAGCGGAAAAAAGTAAAAGTGGGTATCTGCGGACAAGGCCCTTCCGATTTTCCTGATTTTGCACAATTCCTGGTAGAATTAGGGATCAACAGCATCTCTGTTACTCCCGATTCTGTGGTCAAAACGGTGAAGGCGATTGCCAAAGTAGAAAAGCAACTTGTATAACGGTTCTTTCCCTTTAAAAAGCCACCCATACGGGTGGCTTTTTTGTTGGTTCGCTTTCCTTTTGGGTAATGGGTTGAACTACGGTATTTTTGCGGGCTAATAGTTCAATTGCTCATGAGTTTACCCAAACGATACCTGATTACTTCGGCATTGCCTTATGCAAACGGCTTAAAGCACGTGGGCCATTTGGCAGGCGCCTACATTCCTGCCGATATCTATGCCCGCTATCTGCGTGCGCAAAAAAGAGATGTGGTTTTTGTTTGCGGTAGTGATGAACATGGTACAGCCATTCCCATTCAGGCGGCAAAAGAAGGTACCACCGCACAGGCGATCATTGATAAATACCATCAGGCGATGAAAGAGGATTTCGAAGATCTTTCCATCAGCTTTGATGTCTATCACAGAACCAGTGAACCCTTGCACCATGAAACGGCACAAGAGTTTTTTTCTTATTTGAACGATCGTGGAGAACTGGAGGTCAAAGAAACCGAACAATATTTTGATGAAGAGGCGCAAACTTTTCTGGCCGACCGATACATCAAGGGTACCTGTCCGGCTTGCGGAAGTGACCGTGCTTTTGGCGATCAGTGTGAAAGTTGCGGACGTACGCTCAGTCCGGATGAATTAATCAACCCCGTTAGTACGTTAAGCGGAAAACCTCCCGTAAAAAGAAAAACTTCTCATTGGTATCTTCCTTTGGGAAAACATGAAGCTTTCTTGCGTGAATGGATTTTGAAAGACCATGCAGACGATTGGCGCGCAACCGTTGTGGGGCAGTGTAAAAGCTGGATCGAAGGGGGGTTGCAGTCACGTGCGGTTACCCGTGATCTGGAATGGGGCATTAAAGTGCCATTACAAGGCGCAGACGGTAAAGTGCTCTATGTTTGGTTTGATGCGCCCATCGGATACATCAGTGCTACGAAACAATGGGCCCTTGACCAACAAAAAGATTGGAAGCCCTATTGGTACGACCGGGATACACAACTCGTTCATTTTATCGGGAAAGACAATATCGTATTTCATTGCATCATCTTTCCTGTGATGCTCAAATTGCATGGGAATATTTTACCCGCATTCGTTCCGGCCAATGAGTTTCTCAACCTGGAAGGGGATAAAATGAGTACCAGCCGCAACTGGAAACTCGATATGCGTGATTTCATCCTTGATTTTGTGAAACAGGAAAATGGCGGAGCTCAATGTGTTGACATGCTCCGTTATTATCTGACACAAATTGCTCCCGAAACGAAAGACAGTGAGTTTACCTGGAAAGGATTTCAAGATGCCGTAAACAATGAATTGGTAAGCATCTTCGGAAATTACGTCAACCGCACCTGGGTCTTGATGCATAAACTCTGCAATGGGAAAGTGCCTCCTTTGCACAATGAATTGCTGGACGATGAAGACCGGCAACTGATCCAGGACATTGCCGATTCGAAAACCAGAGTGGAAACATTAATGGAAGGATTTAAATTTCGTGATGCCTTGTTTGAAGTGATTGATTTGAGCCGAAAAGGGAATCAATACATGCAGAAAAAGGAACCCTGGATCCTTGCAAAAAAACTAACTGAGCAGCCGGATGTTCAAAAACAAATTGACAATTGCATGCACTTTTGTTTGCAATTAACCGCCAACTTGAGCATACTCATCAATCCGTTTCTGCCCAATACGGCCCGCAAAATGTTGTCCATGATGAAGGTGGTGGACCGGATGCTGGACTGGGAACATGCAGGGAAAATTAAATTGTTGAGTGTGGGTTACAGCTTGCGGGCACCCGAACTCTTGTTTCGAAAAATTGAAGATGCCGAAATTGTTGCACAAGTTGAAAAGTTAAAAGCAGGTCTGATCAAAACAACAGAAACAACGGGTGGACCTGCTGCAACTATACTAACAGAAGCCCCAGCTCAGGAAGTCGCCAAACCCTTGATTCAGTTTGATGATTTTGCAAAGATCGATCTTAAAACGGGGGTCATTCTGTCTGCCGAAAAAGTTGAGAAAGCCGATAAGTTGTTGAAACTTTCGGTCAATCTGGGTACTGAAATACGCGCGATTGTGAGTGGCATTGCGCTGCATTACAAACCCGAAGAAATCATCGGGAAGCAGGTTGTGGTTGTTGCCAATTTGGCTCCGCGTAAAATGCGTGGGATTGAAAGTATGGGCATGATTTTAATGGCCGAAGATGCTTCAGGAAAATTGCATTTTGTAAGTCCGGAACAAGCCATTAATCCCGGCTCGGGTGTGAGCTGATCCTTCGAATCGTGAATTGAAATGCCGCCTCTTGAAAGGCGGCATTTTTTATGAACTGAACATGAAAATTACTTAACTTCGGTATAAATGGTTGCATAGCTAACTAATTTGCGATTGATTGCCGAAATAAAATCAAATCCCTCGGAATTTATTTTTTAGCTGCAGCTTGTGTCCATCAAAACTGTAACGAAAACACATGAAACGTACGATTAAAAAAGTTGCCGTATTGGGGAGCGGTGTCATGGGCTCCCGCATCGCTTGTCATTTTGCCGGAGTTGGATTGCAGGTGTTGTTGCTGGATATTCCTTCCGGCGCAGGAACGGGAAATGGTGCTGATAAGAATAAAATTGTAAACGATGCATTGGCGGCGGCATTAAAATCCAATCCATCGCCGGTTTATACGAAGTCGGTCGTGCAAAGAATCAAAACCGGAAATTTTGAAGATCACCTACCCGAGATTCAAAGTTGCGACTGGATCATCGAAGTGGTGGTTGAGCGTTTGGACATTAAACAACAATTGTTTGCGCAAGTAGATCAGTTCCGCAAGCCCGGTACGTTGGTTACATCCAATACATCAGGAATTCCAATTCATATGATGGCTGAAGGGCGTAGCGAAGACTTCAAGCAGCATTTTTGCGGGACACATTTTTTTAATCCTCCCCGTTACTTACGCTTGCTCGAAATCATTCCTTCACAGTATACCGATTCTTCGGTTGTTGATTTTTTACTGCATTATGGTGATGTGTATCTGGGGAAGACAACCGTGTTGTGTAAAGATACTCCCGCATTTATTGCAAACAGGATTGGTGTGTTTGGTATGATGGCTATCATGAACACAATGGAAGCAATCGGACTTACAGTTGATGAAGTGGATTTGTTAACCGGACCGATCATGGGACGTCCCAAGTCCGCCACCTTTCGTACAGGTGATGTGGTAGGATTGGATACCTTGGTAAAAGTAGCAAAAGGTGTTGCCGCGAATTGTCCCGGTGATGAGGCCATTGGGTTGTTTTCCATTCCTTCCTGGTTGGAAAAAATGATTGCAAACAATTGGTTGGGTGATAAATCGGGTCAGGGCTTTTTCAAGAAAACGAAAGCAGCAGATGGAACCAAAGAAATTCTGACACTGAATTTGCAAACGCTGGAATATGCTCCACGCGTGAAATCCAAATTTGCATCGCTGGAAGCAGCACGATCGGTTGATTCATTGAAAGACCGGTTAAAAATGCTTTGTGCGGCATCCGATAAGGCGGGTGTTTTTTACAGATCTTTTCACTATCATCTTTTTTCATACATCTCTCATCGTATTCCCGAAATAAGTAATGAGTTGTATCGTTTGGATGATGCCATGATGGCCGGTTTTGGATGGGAGATCGGCGCATTTGAAACCTGGGATGTGTTGGGTGTTGAAAAAACGACTGCTGCCATGAAAGAAGCGGGCTTTAAAGTTGCTCCGTGGGTGGAAGAAATGCTTGCTGCCGGTATCAAATCTTTTTATCGCATTCAGGATCATAAACGCTATGCGTATGATCCCGCAACAAAAGCATATAAGCCGGTTCCGGGCAGTGATGCCTTTATCGTCATGAAAAATTTCGAGGACCAAACGGTCTGGAAAAATACGGCATGCCGGGCCTATCATTTAGGCGATGAGGTGCTGGGGCTGGAGTGGAATACAAAAATGGGAACGATTGGAGGAGAGGTTCTGGAAGGGATTCAGAAAACCATTGCAATCGCAGAACAGCAATACAAAGGTGTTGTAATCGCAAATGATGCCGCACAATTCAGTGCAGGAGCCAATATTGGAATGATCTTTATGCTGGCCATTGACCAGGAATATGACGAGCTCGATCTCGCGATACGGCTGTTTCAAAATGCAATGATGCGCGCCCGTTATTCTTCCGTTCCTGTTGTTACGGCACCGCATGGGTTAACACTGGGCGGAGGTTGTGAATTGAATTTACATGCCGATCGGGTTTGTGCCGCAGCCGAAACCTATATCGGTTTAGTGGAACTGGGTGTGGGTTTGATTCCCGGAGGTGGAGGTACGAAAGAGTTTGTAGTGAGAGCTTGTGATGAAATGCATGAAGATGAACCGGAAACCATCACATTGAAACATCGTTTTTTGAATATCGCAACCGCCAAAGTAGCCACTTCGGCGGCAGATGCATTTGATATGGGAATCTTTCGAAAAGGACAGGACCTGATCGTGATGAATCAAAGTCGAAGAATCGCATCTGCCAAGGAGTCGGTAGTGCAATTGTTTGATCGTGGATACATTACGCCTGTTCCGCGTTCCGATGTTAAAGTTTTAGGTCGGTCGGCGCTGGGGTCATTGCTTGCCGGGATCAATGGGATGCGATCGGCAGGATATGCAACCGCCCATGATGCACTTGTAGCTACCAAGTTGGCTTATGTGATGTGCGGTGGTGATTTGAGTGAGCCTGCTCTTGTATCTGAACAGTACCTGCTTGATCTGGAACGTGAAGCCTTTCTGTCGCTTTGTGGTGAAAAGAAAACACTCGAACGGTTGCAAAGTGTTCTCAAAAGCGGGAAGCCGGTTCGCAATTAATGGCATTGTGGCATCCGCAATACTTAGTGCATTTTGTTTAAGTTCTGCTTCGTTGTTCTTTGGATGGCAGTAAGTTCTGTACGGCACTTTGTAATGAAGGAAACAGAAACTGAAATTGTTCGTTTTTAATTTTTTCGGCACTGACGCGGGTGCTTTTCAGAATTTCAATACTCATTTCGCCCAGGATCCATTTTAACAGTTGTCCCGGAATTGCAATCGGGATGAATGCACTTCCGTTTTTTTGTCGTGCTAACAGATTGATCAATGTTTTCATATCCGTTGGAGATGGCGCTACCGCATTGTAAATACCATGTAACTGTTCCTGTTCCATTGCATACAGGAACATCCGACATAAATCGTCAATGTGAATCCAGCTGATGATTTGTTCACCGCTGCCGGGAATTGCAGCGATTCCAAACTTCAGGGGCTTCATCAGTTCGGGTAAGGCGCCCCCTTGATTGCTCAGTACAATTCCAATTCGCAGTTTCACTAAACGAATGGGGAGTTCAAGGACCGGATCAATACTCGTTTCCCATGAACGGCAGAGATTCCCCAAAAAAGAATCGTCTGCAGGGGCTTCTTCCGTAAATGCAATTGATGGATCGGAGTCAGGACCATACCATCCAATGGCAGAAGCCGCAATCAGGGTCTTTACGTTGTTGGGATATTGCCGGAGCGTTTGTGCTAATATGCTACTGCTTTGCAATCGGCTTTCGGTCAGTTCTTTTTTTCTCGCAGGGGTCCATCGTTGCTCGGCAACACCGGCACCTGCAAGATGAAAAATCGTGTCGGTTCCGGAAAGAAAAGCCGGGTCCATGATTTTTTTTTCGGGATCCCAGTACGTGTAATGCAGCAAAGGGTGCGTGCTCTTTTTATTGGGCGTTCTTGTTGCTATAACAACATGGTGCTTTTGGTCTAACAGCATTTTTGTTAGTGCTGTGCCAATCATACCTGTTCCTCCTGTAATGCCTATTGTTGCCATAATCGTTTGTGAAATGTTCTTTTGTAAGTTAGATTTAAAACCCCAAAATGCAATCTACATGAATGGTTTCCTGTAATTTTAATGGGGATTGTATCTGTATGAAAAAATCAATTTTATTTCTCTCTTTATTGTTGTTCTATCAAAACATCTGCGGACAGCAAATTGTTTACTCGGAATCTGATCGCGATGATTCCCGGCAACTGGAATTTGAGATCATTGGTAAATTCAAACAACGGTATCTCATTTATAAAAACACAAGAAGCCGTCATTCGATAGCGGTCTACGACTCCGAGATGAAAGCGGTTCAAAAAGTGTCGCTGGGATTCATTCCGGACAGGGTACTGAATGTAGATGTGTTCCATTGCAATACCCATGCATTACTTATCTATCAGTTTGAGCGGAAGCGAACCGTTTATTGCATGGGCGTGTTAATTGATACGTTGGGAAATCCGGTAGGTGTACCGCAGCAACTGGACACCACGCTGATTCCTACTTTTGGAGATTCAAAAATTTATTCTGTTCTGGCATCCGACGACAAACAGAAATTCATGGTCTTTAAAATGAAGAATCA
>CANGQQ010000077.1 GCA_947456025.1 Chitinophagaceae bacterium
AGGTTCTTTGGATGGATGCCATCGAACATAAATATGTTCAGGAGTGCGGAACCATGAATGTCTTTTTTGTACTCGGCGATAAAGTGGTTACTCCTGATTTGAAGGAAGGCACTATCCTTGCCGGTGTCACTCGCGACAGTGTGATAAAAATACTTAGCGAAATGGGATTGACGTTAGAAGAACGTCCGATAAGTATCGATGAACTACTGGAGGCTTATCATTCCGGAAAATTACTTGAAGCATTTGGAACCGGAACAGCGGCTACCATTTCTCTCATACAGGAATTGCGTTATAAGGATGAGGTGTTAAAATTCAATGTGGATCAAACACCTGTCTCCTCCGAAATCAAACGGAAAATGTCGGCTATACGCGAAGGCTCCGAGCCCGATCGTCATCAATGGTTGTATCGTATCTGATTACAATTCATTCGCAGCTGTTATTTTAAAGGGTTGGAACCGGGAAGTCTTACCGGTCATCGGATCAATGTTACAATTCCTTTTATTGGAACCAGTAATCCGTTGCTGCAAACCAACTCGACACTGTAACTGTACACACCTTCCGGCTGTTGGGTGCCTTTAAACGTGCCATCCCATCCATAAGAAGGGTCGTTGATTTTTACCCCTCCTTTTTCAAATAGGAGCGTGCCCCATCGGTTGAAGATTCTGAAGGATCTGATTTCCTGTATTCCCTGGCCTTTAATGTAGAACCGTTCATTCAGGCGATCTCCGTTGGGGGTAAAGGCGTTAGGGATAAACAAATTGCCTTGGTCACAAATTACGGTCACTTTAATAGTAGAGAGGGACGTGCATCCCGCACTGTTTTTTACTTCAAGTGTATAGTTTGTACTGTTGAACGGACTGGCAATGGGGTTTCGGCAGTTGGTACAGGAAAGAGCATACGGAGGCGTCCATTTCAAACTTGTTACATCCGGCGAAATGAAAGGATTGAAGCGAATACTGCTACCGGTTCGTATCGTTGTGTCGTTTCCAATTGCAACAACAGGGTATTGATACACCACAATTCGTATAGTTCCGGAATCCTGAAAACAATTCAGGCTGTCGGAGCCAATTACAGTGTACGTAACCGTCGAGTCGGGTTTGGAAATTGGGTTCGAAATGCGATTATTCGATAGTCCATTTGCCGGCTTCCATTCATAGAGTTCGGCGCCCGTAGCTTTTAACGGGTACTCTTCGCCCAGGCATAACGTGTCGCCATTGTTAACCCTGATGTTGAAAGGCTTTTTAACGCGTATTCTGATGGAGTCATAGTTGACACATCCAAAGGCAGATACCGCTTTTAATTTATACTGGATATCCTGACTGATGGATGCGTTTGGATTGGGGCAGTTGGTACAGCTTAAAAACGTTGAGGGCGACCACGTGTACGTTGTTGCACCTGTCGGCTGAAAGGTAATAGCGTCTCCCAGACAAATCGTGGTGTCATTACCTGCATTTACATTGGGGATACCATGGACCGTGATGGTTTTAAAACTACTGTCTCTACATCCGGAACTGTTCGTTGCAAAAACGATTGCTTCAAATTGTTGTGGTTGGGTTTTAAGAAGGGGAGGTAGCGCACGTGTAGTGTAAACATCCTGATCAACTTTCCATAGCCATGCAATGGTTGATGTGTCCGGATTGAGATGTTGAATACTCAAGCGGACGGTTGCAGGGTTGCAATAGCTTGTGTCGCCGGAAATTTGGATTTGTGGAGATGGGATGACCTGAATGAACCGACTTTTGATTTTTGTATTGCTACAGTTGTTTTGGGTGTTCACCTTAAGTTGTACCGTGTAGCTTCCCGGCTTGTTATAAAAGTGTGCCGGGTTGGATAAGGAGGATCCGGATCCGTCTCCAAAATCCCAGGTGTATGAAGTGATCGTGTCACTTGCAAACGTTGAATCAACGAATTGAACCCATGCACTATCGCAGATCAGGGTTTTATCTGCGCCAAAATTTGGATTGGATCCCAGCGATTTTATAGTGTCGTTTCCAAGAATAAAGCCGATGCATCCGATTCTATCCTGAATGATGACTTTAGGAACAAAAAAGCCTGCGTTGTAGGTATGTGAATAGGAGGAGTCATTAGAGTTTACAATGGTGCCGTCTCCCAGGTCCCAGGTGTAATTCACGGGCAGATCTGTTTTTGTTTTTAGAGAAATGCTTAAGGGTGCGCATCCGGTTACAGGCGCATAAGAGATTGATCCTGTGTCACGCCCCAACCGGAGTCGTTGGGTTACCGAGTCCTTACACCCTCCGGGCGACTCACTGATTAATTTCACATCATAGGTTCCGGGAACGTTATAATGGTAGATTGGGTTCAATGACGGGTATACCGTTCCGTCGCCAAAGGACCAGGTGTGTTTGTTTGAAAAAAGACTGTTGTTTGTAAAGTGAACTTCCCACGGTTTACAGATACTTGCACTGTCCGGAACTGAAAAAGAAGCCACGGGTTTGTTGATTTTTACACGCAATGTTGAAGAGTCAATACAGCCAAAGGGTTCGGTTGCGGTTAGTTGAACGGTGTAAATGCCTTCATTTTGATAGGCAAAGGAAGCATTTCTTGTAGTTAGAGCAACTCCGTTTCCCATGTTCCAGGTGAACGTCGTCAAGTTACTATTGCCCGTTGTTTGATTGGAAAAATTCATAATCGCACCCGGACATGAAAGGCTGTCGGCAACGATTCTTGCTTTTGTGTTAAAGACGGAAACAGGAAATTGAGCAGTTGTTGAGTCGATGCATCCTTTTGAATCTGAAACGGTCTGCTTGATCGTATAAATCCCGGGCGCAGTAAAAGGATAATCAATGACTGCGTCTGTTGACATGAATTGTACGCCATTGCCCATATTCCATTGTGTTTGAGTTATGGGATGGGTGCCATCAGAGAAAGAAGTGTTTTGAATCCGAAGCGGTTTTTTCAAACAAATTGCGGAATCCGATAACTGAAAGCCTGCTGTTGCTCCCCATATGCGGGTGAAATCATTCTTAAGAATGGTGTCGGTGCAATTATTGATATCTGTGATAACCAGTTGTACATCATATATTCCCGACTGACTAAAGGGATAGACAATACTGTCATTGGACTGCAAAAAACCATTTCCGAAGTTCCATTCATATTTCAGAATGTTTTCTTTTTTATTTGGGATCGCAATAAACAAAATCGAATCATTTTTACAGACCTCCGTTTTGCTGGATTGAATATCAGGTTGTTCTTTGAATAACAGCACCCTTTGTGAAGTTTTGTATGAACAATTCCCTTTACTGGCTGTCAGTACGATGTTGTAATTACCCAATGAGGGGTAGGTGTGTTCCGGATTTTGTAAACTAGAACTATTCCCGTCGCCAAAGTTCCATTGAAACGAACTTGCTTCAATGGATTCGTCTTTGAACAGGACTTTTAATTTATTGTTTGCGCAATCTACTTTATAAGAAAATCTTGCGATGGGGGGAAGCTGTTGAATTGATTGAAAAGAGGAATCGGCGCACTTGTTATTGAAAACCGTGAGTTTGACCCTTATTGTTCCTGTATCATTGATTGCATACGAAGGGTTTTGCTGGTCTGAGAATATGATTGATTTATACTCCCATTTCCATTCATTTGGATTTCCGGTTGAAAGATCCTGAAATTGTAGCGGTTCCAGGGCGCAGGCTGTAGATTTATTAATCGTAAAAGAAGCGGAGGGTTTTGTCCCGGCACGAACCGCATTTGTTAGAAGGATGGAGTCCAGACATCCTTGTGTAGTTTGAATTTTTAGTTTAATTGAATAGGTTCCGGAATCATACGTGTTGATTGTGTTTCGGTTGAATGACCGGACTCCATTACCAAGATCCCATTCCCAGCTTTGAATTGAATCTAATGATGTGGAGTTAGCGAAGAACTGCACCGTTAAAGGGGAGCAACCACCGTTTGGAACAATCAAGGGGTTTAAGACCGGAGGAGCAATTCGGACAACTGATCTTTTTATGATTGTATCAGAACAGCCGTTCGCGTTGGTCACAATCAATCGTACATTGAAATCGCCATTGTTAAGATAGGTGTGCTGCGGATTGGGGTTGTTGGAGCTTGATCCATCACCAAAGTCCCAGTTCCAGGAAACGGCACCTATAGTCACTTCCTGGAATTGAACCGAGTGAGGCGCTTTACAGGATGCCGCATTGAGAACTCTGAAATTTGATCTCGGCTTTGGATGAATTATGATGTCTTTTACTACCGAATCTTTGCAGTCTCTGTAGGTATTAACCATTTTTACGGGAAAAGTACCTGTCGATGTGTAGCTTTTCAGGAAACTGTTTAATGAGGATGTGGTCCCATCGCCTAAATTCCAGCGTGTTGTTGTAGCGTTTTGCGTTGAGGTATTGGACAGTTGAATCGTTTCTGTCACACAAGCCTGATCCGGTACGTTGAACTGCGTTTGTATGTTTCTCAACAAAATCACATTTGTCTTACGAATTGTGTCAAAACAGCCCAGACTGCTTTTGGCAACTAGTTGTACCGTATATGGGCCTATACCTGTATAGGTATGGGATGGTGCAAAACCAAAAGTGTTGTTCCCATCGCCCCAGATCCATTGGTACGACATTGTGCCAACGCCTGATGATAGGTTTCGAAAAGTAAAGGTTTCGGGAGGCTTGCAATTCAAGGGGGCGCTAACTGAAAAGTCAGGCTTTGCGCCCGTATTCACCCGAATGAATCCCGATTTTGTTACTGACCTTGTACAGCCTGCTGTATTTGTAACCGTCAAATTCACGGTGTATGTGCCTGTATTCGCATACTTGTGTGTTGGGTTCGAGCTGCTATATACGGTGCCTTCACCCATCGACCATTCTTGCGAAGCGATTGAACCGGTACCCGGGAGCGTATTGTTGTTGAATTTTACACGTAAAGGAGCACATCCACCGGAAACATCAACGCTAAAATCTGGAGATGGTGGCGCAAAAACCGTTATATAATTCGTTTTGGTGATTGAATTGGAGCCGTTCCCATTTGTAACCGTTAGTTGAATCGTGTACGTGCCCGGTGTATTGTAAATAACAGACGGATTTTTTTGAGAAGACGTAGATCCGTTACCCAGGTCCCATTTCCAGTTTGTTGCTCCAGTGGATTGGTCGGTAAAGTTGACGATCAATGGGTTGCAACCGGAGGTAGTGGTTGAGGTGAATGCTGCCTGGGGCAATTGAGCCATTAAAAGGCCCTTCAGACCCAATAGAAAAAAAACAAAAAAGGCGCATCTCAGCAAAGAGGTATTTTTGAAGGTAGTCATGTAGGAAAAAAGAAGTAGTTTTTCTTATTGTAAAGCTACAATTTCTAATAGAACGGCAATTCGATAACGGATAATACTGGGCCGGTTTGTTTTTTTGAAATAATCATCAGAAAATTAAGTAAAGTTTTTGTATGTTCAATTTTACCTCTTACCTTTGCCGTCCGAAAAATAAAAGGTA
The DNA here is from genome assembly GCA_947456025.1 of Chitinophagaceae bacterium. GTDB lineage: Bacteria > Bacteroidota > Bacteroidia > Chitinophagales > Chitinophagaceae > Lacibacter. The sequence continues at coordinate 5,439 of CANGQQ010000077.1, forward strand.
ACGAATGCCTACAATTCAACAATTAGTAAGAAAAGGAAGAGAAATCATCAGGGCGAAAAGCAAATCCCGTGCATTGGACAGCTGCCCATTCCGCAGAGGAGTATGTACGCGTGTGTACACCACAACGCCTAAAAAACCAAACTCGGCACTGCGTAAAGTAGCGAAAGTACGTCTCACCAACAAAGTTGAGGTCATCGCCTACATTCCGGGTGAGGGACACAACTTACAGGAACACTCCATTGTTTTGGTTCGTGGAGGTCGTGTAAAAGATTTGCCGGGTGTACGTTACCATATTGTTCGCGGTTCTTTGGATACAGCTGGTGTAAAAGACCGTAAGCAAAGCCGTTCTAAATACGGTACCAAGAAAGAGAAAGCTAAAAAATAATCTGAATTCGAAATTTTTGAAATACAATGAGGAAGTCAAAACCTAAAAAAATTGCCCTTGCTCCGGATCCGGTTTACAGCGATGTACTGGTTACTCGTTTCGTTAACAACTTGATGTGGCAAGGTAAAAAAAGTATCGCCTACACCATTTTTTACGATGCACTGGCAAAAGTAAACAAGCAAACAGGCGAAGACGGATATGAAATCTGGAAGAAAGCTGTGGCAAACGTAACTCCGGCCGTTGAGGTACGCAGTCGTCGTATTGGTGGTGCTACGTTCCAAATTCCATCTGAAGTTCGTCAGGAACGCAAATTGTCGCTCAGTATGAAGTGGATCATCCGCTACAGCCGCGATAGAAACGGAAGGAGCATGGCCGACAAATTAGCTAACGAACTCGTAGCTGCGAGTAAAGGTGAAGGCGGTGCGTTCAAAAAGAAAGAAGATACACACCGTATGGCCGAAGCAAACAAAGCATTCGCGCATTTCAGATCTTAATACACGTCGTTTTCAATAGAGAAAATCCCTCTTCATGAGGGATTTTTTTATTTACCCAATTGAAGTGTATAAACAATTGAAAAATTCCTACCTTTGCGCCGCCTAAATCAATGATCAAAGAGGTTGTTTTCTATTGTGATTGAAGGTTGATGCATTGAACGGCACTTTATGAGAGTAGAAACATACATATCAACTTCAGTGTACGTCTCCGGCATGTTACTGCCCGTCTATTAGTTGATAACACATCCTTTTTTACCGGAGTACTATTTTTCAGATTCAATCTCTATACAACCTTTAAACAGATAAATTACAAATTAAATCGTCATGGCAGACTTAAAATTTCAAAGAAACTTTGGTATTGCGGCACACATCGATGCCGGTAAAACCACCACCACTGAGCGTATCCTTCGCTACACCGGGATGATTCACCGTATTGGTGAGGTACACGATGGTGCTGCTACCACCGACTGGATGGAGCAGGAAAAGGAAAGAGGTATCACCATTACTTCTGCAGCTGTAAGCTGTAACTGGAACTTTCCTACTGTTAAAGGTGTTGCAACTGCCGATACAAAAAAATATGCATTCAATATCATTGATACTCCAGGTCACGTTGACTTTACCGTTGAGGTAGAGCGTTCTATGCGTGTATTGGATGGTTTGATCGCCTTGTTCAGTGCAGTGGATGGTGTTGAGCCTCAGTCTGAGACTGTTTGGCGTCAGGCCAATCGCTACAATGTACCACGTATCGGTTTCGTCAATAAAATGGACCGGAGTGGTGCCGACTTTCTGAATGTAGTGAAACAAGTTCGTGAAATGCTGGGATCCAAAGCCGTTCCCCTGCAATTGCCTATCGGTGCAGAAGACAACTTTAAAGGCGTGGTTGATCTGATCAAAATGAAAGGAATCATCTGGCACATGGAAACAGAAGGAATGACTTTCGATGAAATCGAAATTCCTGCTGATATGCTGGAAGAAGCCAAAGACTGGCGCGCACAGCTGGTTGAAGCGGTTGCTGAGTATGATGATAACCTGATGGAGAAATTCTTCGAAAATCCGGATAGCATTTCAGAAGAGGAAATTCATGAAGCGATTCGCAAGGCTACAATCGATCTTTCCATCGTTCCCATGATGTGTGGTTCTTCTTTCAAAAATAAAGGAGTACAAACAGCTCTGGATGCCGTTTGTCGTTATTTGCCTTCTCCGGTAGATATTGAAGCAATCAAGGGTATAAATCCAGATAATGGAGAAGAAATTGTACGTAAACCAGATTCAAAAGAACCTTTTGCTGCATTGGCATTTAAAATCATGACCGATCCGTTCGTAGGACGTTTGGCGTTCTTCCGTTGTTACAGTGGTCATTTGGATGCAGGTTCGTATGTGTTGAATGTAAGAAGCGGTAAAAAAGAAAGGATCAGCCGTATTATGAAAATGTTTGCCAACAAACAAAATCCGATTGATTTTATTGAAGCGGGTGATATTGGTGCAGCTGTAGGCTTTAAGGAAATTAAAACAGGGGATACCCTTTGTGATGAAAACCATCCTATTGTTCTCGAGAACATGTTCATCCCTGAGCCGGTAATCTCTTTGGCCGTAGAACCCAAAGCGCAAGCCGACGTCGATAAAATGGGTATGGCTATTGCCAAATTGGTAGAAGAAGATCCCACATTGCGAGTACGTACCGATGAAGAAACAGGTCAAACGATTTTGAGTGGAATGGGTGAGTTGCATCTTGAAATCATCGTAGATCGTATGCGTCGTGAGTTTAAGGTTGAAGTGAATCAAGGAGCTCCCATGGTGGCTTATAAAGAAGCATTCAAAACCAATATTGAACATCGTGAGGTGTTGAAAAAACAATCAGGTGGTCGTGGTAAATTCGCAGATATTGTTTTTGAAATCGGACCTGCGGATGAAGAATGGCTCAAAGAAAACCCCGGCAAATCGTTTCAGTTTGTAAATGATTTATTTGGTGGATCCATTCCTAAGGAATTTGTTCCTGCTATTACAAAAGGATTTGAAAATTCAATGACCAATGGTGTATTAGCGAATTACCCAATGGTTGACATGAAAGTACGTGTATTTGACGGAAGCTACCACGATGTGGATTCTGATGCAATGTCATTCGAATTGTGTGCGAAAAGTGGTTTCCGTGAAGCAGGACGCAAAGCGAAGCCTACGTTGCTGGAGCCTATCATGAAAGTGGAAGTGGTTACTCCTGATCAATACATGGGTGATGTTACAGGTGACCTGAACCGTCGTCGTGGTATGCTGGAAGGAATGGACACCAAAGGTAATGCACAGGTAATCCGTGCAAAAGTACCTTTGAGTGAAATGTTCGGTTACGTTACGCAATTACGTTCCTTGTCATCCGGCCGTGCAACTTCCACTATGGAATTCAGTCATTATGCTCCTGCACCAAACAACATTGCAGAAGAAGTGATTGCAAAAGTGAAAGGGAAAGTGAGTGCATAAATTCCTGAATTAGAATAAAAGAATAAACCCCGGTATATCCGGGGTTTTCTTTTTAAAAAATGCTGCGTTCAGCTTTCAATTCTATTTAAGGAAAATAAACAAATGATCAAACATCCGCTTCATTAAAAGATAAAAGTACATGCGGGATTGAAGTACTTACTTTTCGTACACGAATCCCCGATGTACTCAACATTCTTTTGGAAGCATTGCAACTGTCACTTTCAGCATATTTATCAGACAGGTAGATTACTTCCGTAATGCCAGACTGAATGATGGCCTTAGCGCATTCATTGCAGGGGAACAGGACCGTGTAAATTCTGCACCCATGCAAATCCATTCCAATATTGTTTAAGATTGCGTTCAACTCTGCATGACATACATACGGATATTTCGTTTGCAAATAATCACCCTGTTTGCCCCAAGGAAACGCATCGTCTTCACAACCCTGTGGTAAACCGTTATAGCCTGTTCCAACAATTTTATTTTTGTTATTGACAATACAGGCACCTACCTGGGTCGAAGGATCCTTGCTTCTTTGTGCAGACAATAAGGCCACGCCCATAAAATATTCATCCCAGGAAATGTATTCTTTCCGTTTTTGCATAGTAAGAGTGATTCTGAACGATGAAATTAGTTCTTTCAGGTGATGTACAAAATTCTGAGATAGCGGGGGTACTATACCTTCGTCTATACCATTTAATTCCAATGATAAATACAGGGGTGGAACTTTTGAATGTCCGTTTTTCAAATGGACAAAAGATACATTAAAAATCTTCTTCCATTCTTTACTGAAATGGATTACCCCATTTTTTTTCAGTGTAAATTGAATTTCCGGACAATGTGATCAGAAACGCACTGATATCAGCAATCTCTTGCTCCGTTACTTGTAATTGCTGACCTATTCCGTTGGGTATTAGCCTTGGGTCGATGTTCGTATTTTGAACCGGATGATTGATGCTATTATAATGTAGAATAACAGATCGTAATGTGTTGAACGATCCCGTATGCATCAGTGGTGTGTTGAGCGTTCCATTTGGTTTTGTTATGTCTCGAAGCGAGGGTGCTCTCGTATTGTCAAGATCCAAAACTGAAGTGTTTATCGTTGCTATAAGCCCATTATTTCTAGTGTTGGGATCAATGTCAAACTCCGGTGCTTGATGACAGCCATTGCAGCCCAGACCTCCGTTGATGCGTACGCCCGATCCATTGAAGGCAGGAGGTGCTAGAAACAACCGTTTGCCATTGTTTTCCTGAGCAGAAAAATTCGGGAAGGGTTGGTTCTCATTTCCTACAAGCACACGCCCCGCATCATATTTGGAATCAAAAGACTGAATGCTTCGAATGAATTGAGATAAGCATTCTTGTAAGCTAGTTTCTGTTATCGTTTGATCGCCGTATACGAATTGAAACAGTTCTTTGTAGTAGTTGATGTTTTGCAACTTTGTGAATAAGTCTTGTAAACCCGGCCTTCCGGATTCACCGCTAAATCCCATTTCGGCATGATCCTGTATGGGGCGTGTGGTTTGAATTTCCAATGTTGCAGCTCGTTCGTTCCAGAAGAATTTTCTTTCATTCGCAAATCGGGTGTTGACCAGTCGCATGGAATGTCGGACTGTAACGCCACTTTGTACACCTTTGCTCACCTGATCGGCATCTCCAAAAGCGAACTCCTGTTTATGACAACTGGCACACGAAACCGAATTGTCGATACTCAAATTTTTATCATAAAACAAGACTCTTCCCAATGTTGCTTTTGCATTGCTTATTGTTGCACCGGCAGAATTATCCTTTAAAATGTAATTGGGCTTGGATTGATTGGCATAATTACTCAGGTTGTTCAGGTCGATATTCGTCCCAAATGTTTCCCGAACGTACGGGTAGTCTGTAGGGGTCGTTTTCAAATCTTTTTTGGAGCAACCTACGATGACTGCAATCAAAAAAAGAATGATTCCCGTAGCAAGGTAAACTGTACGCATATAATTTTTTCTTTTGACTGTTGATCAGTGCAATGGTTTAATCAATATTATATAAATATACATTATTGCAGAAATCGGTGGTGTAACATTGAAATCTACGATCTCTTCACATCGTTTGGTGCAATGTATTAATAGAACTTTCTGTTTTTAAGTGGATTTGTCCGGAATAAAAAAACCTTCCGTAAAGGAAGGTTTTGAGTCAATATTAATTATTATTTATATGTCAATGGCTTCACCATAAGCAGCAGCCGTTGCTTCTTTAACCGCTTCGCTCATTGTTGGATGGGGGTGGACACCGTTCAGAATTTCATGATAAGTTGTCTCCA
>CANGQQ010000078.1 GCA_947456025.1 Chitinophagaceae bacterium
TTGGCATCGTCCTGACCAATGATGTATTCGTCCAGAAAGCGTTTGATCTCAACGGGTTTTTTTACAGTCAGTTTAAAGCCCGAAGCATTTTGCTCGCTCCGTTGTTGCAGTTCCTGCTGAATGATTTCGATTGCATGTTCCACGCAGTTTTCACAGATGTGTCCATCCTGACCTGCGATCAGAATTTTAACCTCATCCCTGCTGCGTCCGCAAAATGAACAGTGGAGTACGTTGTTTTTCGCCATTCTCTAAATAGTTTACAAAGTTTCCTGAGCAGAAACTTCTTTCAAAGATAATAAAGCCTTTCAGATTATCATAGTATTGAAACAGAAAGGGAGATGAATAACGTTTTCATCTCCCTTTTGTTGTATTCCGTTAAGGATTTTACAGCTTATCGAGGATGCCGTCTACAATTCCGTATTGCAGGGCTTCATCTGCGTTCATCCAATAATCGCGGTCAAAATCTTTCATTACTTTTTCAAGGCTTTGTCCGCAGTTTTTCGCCAGAATTTGTGCGCCCAGATCTTTGGTTCTGGCAATTTGTGCCGCCAGAATTTCCAGATCGGCACTGGTGCCTTGTGCCCCGCCGATACTGGGTTGATGGATCATCACTTCGCCGTGAGGGAAAATGAAGCGTCTTCCTTTTGCGCCGCCACTCAGTAAGATGGAGCCCATGGAAGCGGCCATTCCCATACAAATGGTGCTCACCGGCGAGCTGATCATTTGCATGGTGTCGTAAACCACCATACCGCTGGTAACCACACCGCCCGGACTGTTGATGTACAATTTGATTTCTTCACCGGGTTTTTCGGCCTCCAGGTATAATAACTTGTTTACGAGTTCTTTTGCGGAATTATCATGAACCACACCCCAGAAAAAAATCTTCCGTTGTTCCAGAAATTTTTTGTTGAACGGAGCAAACGCTGCAGCCGTTATATTTTCGAGTGGATTCTCTTTGGGTTCATCGTCCTCTTCGAAGCGGATGGGATATTTTAAATCTTTCTGATACATATTCGTTTCTTTTTCGGGTTTAGCTTTCTTTGATTTTTCGTGGATTGATCAGGAGTACTTCGTCTACCAGTCCGTATTCTTTCGCTTCAGTGGCCGTCATCCAGAAATCACGATCACTGTCTTCTTTTACTTTTTCCAGAGGCTGACCGCTGTGGTAAGCAATGATCTCGTACAATTCCACTTTCAGTTTCTTCACTTCGTTCACCATGATCTGGATATCCGTTGCTTGTCCGCCTGCACCTCCATAAGGTTGATGGAGCATGATGCGCGCATGTTTCAAAGCGGTACGTTTACCTTCCGTTCCGGCACACATCAATACGGCGCCCATAGAAGCGGCAATACCAATGCAAATGGTTGACAGATCCGGAGTGATGTACTGCATGGTATCATAGATGCCCAATCCTGCGTAGATGCTTCCACCCGGACTGTTGATGTACATCTGTATGTCACGCGTGCGATCGGTACTTTCCAGAAACAGCAATTGTGCGGTTACAATATTGGCAACATAGTCGTTGATGGGTTCGCCCAAAAAAATGATCCGGTCCATCATCAAACGTGAAAAAACATCCATGCTGGCTACATTGAGCGGACGTTCTTCAATGATGTAGGGTGTTAAGTTTTGCGGGTTGAAATGTGTTTGGTAATTGTGCAACGTAGCGCCGGAAATGCCCCGGTGTTTTACGGCATACTTTTCAAATTCTTTATTTAAATCCATAGTGTAAATTTTCGGTTACAAGTTAAGGGAATCCAATGGAATAATTGGGCTTCAAATAGTGTGCAAAAGAAAAAAAGAGGACAAATCGTCAGAAACATCTGCGGACTTCAGCGTTTGGTTCCTGCAGGTCTTGTTTCGCTGCACGAAAGTAGTGGTTCATAAAAAAATCCCGTTGCGGAAACAACGGGATTTTTTTATATCATCAACAGATGGGCTAATGGTGTTGGTGCTGATGTTCTTCATTCATTTTGATGAAGGCTTCGGCTGTGATCTCATTCACTGTTTTTTGAATCTGATCTTCGGCCCATGCAAACAATTTTTCTGTAACCAAACGGCGGTACGTACCGTCCACTTGTTTTTCGTCTTTCATCAAACTTTCAACGTACTGATCGAGCCAGTCAAGATTGCCTTCGCCCAAACTCATATTGCCGAAATAACCCAGCACTTGTTGCTTCATGCTTTCCTTTAACTCGGCAGGAGTTACTTCCAGTTGATTTTCGGTAATGATTTTATCGGAGATCAACGTCCAGCGCAACTGGCTGTTGAACGTAGGATATTCTGCTTCCACTTCTTCGTCTGTTTTGGCTCTTTCGCCCTGTGTAGCGAGCCATTTTTTGAGAAAGCTTTCCGGTAATTCCATTTTGGTTTGTTCCAGCAGTACATGGTACAAGTGATGTTGTAACTGGTTGCTGCTTTGCTTATCCCAATAGGCCTGAATATCTGCTTCTACTTGTGCAAGGAATTCGGCTTCGGTTTTCAGTTCTTTACCCGGGAAGGCTTCTTTAAAGAATTCTTCGTTCAGTTCGCGTTTTTCAATGAGTCCAACTTTGGTAACGGAAATTTTATAAAAACGGCCTTCTGCTTCTGCGGCATCTTTTAAACCCAGATCGCTAACCACCCAACCCAGTTCTTTTTCTTCGAACGCATCTTTCAGTTGGAGAACCAGTGTATCGCCTTTTTTCAGTCCGTACAATTTTTTACGGTAGTCTTCTTTGAAATATTTAACCAGCAAAGAGTTGTCTTTTGTAGCGGCGCCTTCTGCAACAGTGCCATCGGCATCGCAAACTTCAAACGTGAGGTTGAGCACGTTATCGTCGGTCGTAACCGTTTCGGGTTCTGTCATTTTGCCCAAACGATTTTGCTGACGTTCTACTTCTTCCTGAACCATTTCGGGCGTAACCTTAACGCGGTGGTACGGTGCCTGGATGCTTTTGAGATTGATATCAAACGGAGGTTTGAGACCGATTTCAAAATCAAAACTGTAATCGGAAGGATTGTCCATTACGGGTTTGAAGTTGGTATTGGACAGGGGAAGGGGCTGCGCGAAAATTTCCAGTTTTTCGGCAACGAGGTAGTCGTTCAGTCCGCGTTCGATGTTGCGGATCACCTCTTCGGCAAAAATACCGGGACCATACATCTTTTTAACCATACCTGCAGGCACCATTCCTTTACGGAAGCCTGGAATGTTGGCTTGTTTGCTGTATGTTTTCAACGTTTTTTCAAACGTCGGGAAGTATTCTTCCTTTGTAATTGTAACGGTGAGTTTGTCGTTTAACAAACCAATGTTTTCTCTTGTAACTGTTGCCATATACTTCTTAAATGTTGAATGATAAGTAAACAAGGAATGTTGAATAACGAAGTTTGTCCGGTAAAGCTTTACTTCTTCATCCTACATTCCTTGTTCGTTTGTTTGAAACCTTTGTGTCCGGATGGAGGGACTCGAACCCCCACACCTCGCGGCATCAGATCCTAAGTCTGACGTGTCTACCAATTTCACCACATCCGGGAAAGAATCACAGAGCTATATCCGGGGTTTCAAACGCAAACCGATTTCCGGATTTTTAATTTGGGTGGCAAAGTTAAGGAGAATCAAGGAATTCAACTCTACACAACAAACCTTTTTCGTAAATTCGCCCAATTCTGGCAACCTCAACCACCATACCGGCTTACACATTAAACCCAGAGCAAGAGAAAAAAGACATTCTCCGGCACTACCGCAGTTTGCTGCGGGCATTGAAGTCCAAACTAAAGAAGGGCGACAAGGAACTCGTGCGTGTTGCTTTTGAAATGGCTGCCGAGGCGCACAAATCGATGCGTCGCAAAAGCGGTGAGCCGTACATCCTGCATCCTTTGGCCGTAGCGCAGATTTGTGTTGAAGAAATTGGGTTGGGGGTGCGTTCCACTATTTGTGCGCTTTTGCACGACACGGTTGAAGACACGGATATTACACTGGAAGACGTGGAGCGGGAATTTGGAAGTGAAATTGCCCGTATCATCGACGGTCTCACCAAGATCGCCAATGTGGTGGATACCAATACCAGTCAGCAGGCCGAAAACTTCAAGAAAATTCTGCTTACGCTCACCGATGATCCGCGGGTGATCCTCATCAAGTTGGCCGACCGCCTGCACAACATGCGTACGCTCGACAGCATGAAGCAGGAAAAGCAGCTTAAAATTGCCAGTGAAACAATCTATGTTTACGCTCCGTTAGCCCATCGTTTGGGGCTGTACAACATCAAGACCGAAATGGAAGATCTTTCCATGAAGTATCTGGAGTCGGACACGTATCGTGAAATTGCACGAAAACTGGCTGAGACCAAGCGGGAGCGCAGCCGCTACATCAATGAATTCATCAAGCCACTGAAAGAGCGGTTGGATAAGGCCGGGTTTGCCAATTATGAAGTGTACGGCCGTCCCAAATCCATCCACTCTATTTCCAATAAGATCAAGAAAAAGGGCGTCACCTTTGAAGAAGTGTACGACCTGTTCGCCATCCGCATCATCATTGATGCGCCACATGAACGGGAGAAAGAAGATTGCTGGAAAGCCTATTCCATCATCGCGGATATGTACACGCCCAGTCCGGAACGTTTACGCGACTGGCTCAGCAATCCCAAGAGCAATGGTTACGAAGCCCTGCACACCACCGTAATGGGTCCGCAGGGGAAATGGGTGGAAATCCAGATTCGTACCAAGCGTATGAATGAGATCGCTGAAAAAGGGCTGGCCGCACACTGGAAGTACAAAGAAGGAAGCGAAGAAGACCGTTTTGACAAATGGTTTCACAACATCCGCGAAGTGCTCAACAACCAGGAAAGCAGCTCACTGGATTTTTTACACGATTTTAAAACCTCCTTTCTTGCCGAAGAAATCTATGTGTACACACCCAAGGGCGACGTGAAAATGTTGCCGGTTAGTGCAACGGCGCTCGATTTTGCCTTTAGCGTACACAGTGATATTGGTACACGTTGTATCGGTGCAAAAGTGAACCACAAACTGGTGCCCATTTCGCACAAGCTGCGCAGCGGCGATCAACTGGAAATCATTACGAGTAACAAACAAAAGCCCAGCGAAGACTGGTTGAATTTTGTGGTTACCGCCAAAGCCAAAAGCAGGATTAAAGATGCCCTCAAGGAAGAAAAACGTAAGGTGGCCGATGACGGCAAATACGTCCTGCAACGTAAACTGGAACAACTGGGGGCTGCGTTTGATGTGCACAATGTAGAAGTGCTGGCTCAGTTTTACAAACTGCCTTCGCATCTCGATCTGTTTTTCAAAGTCGCCACCAAAACCATCGAATTAAAAGAGATCAAGGAGCTGACCTTAACGGGCGATCGGCTGGAATTGCCCAAGCCGGTAAAACCTGTGGCAGAGCCCAAACACGACCCCGAACATCATAAACACCAGACCCCTTCCAAAGATTCCGAGCTCATCATCTTTGGCGAAAGCAGTGATAAAATCGTGTACGCCCTGGCCAACTGCTGCAAACCCATTCCCGGCGACGATGTGTTTGGTTTTGTATCGACCGGAAAAGGATTGATCATTCACCGGAATACTTGTCCCAATGCCGCACGTTTGCTGGCCAATTTTGGTCACCGGATCGTAAAGACAAAATGGGCCAAAAACAAAGAAATCGCCTTCCTTACCGGTATTGAAATTGTGGGCGTGGACGATGTAGGGATTGTAAGCAAGATCACCAACCTCATTTCGGCCGAAATGAAACTCAATATCAGCGCCATCACCATTGAAGCCAAAGAAGGATTGTTTCATGGCAACATCCGGCTTTTTGTGTACGACAAAGAAGAGCTGAACGAGCTGGTGTCGCGACTGATGAAGTTGCCGGGTATACATAAAGTGGATCGGTACGATACCGAACACTAGTTTCTTTTTTTTATTTCTTTTTTCCTTCAGTTCCCCTTCAGTTTCACTTATTTTTGCGGTGCTTAAAAAAACGGCACACAATATTTTATGGTTGATGTAATTCTTGGCCTCCAGTGGGGCGATGAAGGAAAAGGAAAAATTGTTGATTTTTTTGCACCCGGTTACGATGTGATTGCACGTTTCCAGGGAGGCCCTAATGCAGGACATACCTTGTATGTTAAAGGAGAAAAAGTAGTATTGCACCAAATACCCAGTGGCATTTTTCACGATGGCCTTATCAATCTGATTGGAAACGGCGTTGTACTGGATCCTGTCACTCTAAAAAAGGAATGTGAGAAAGTGGCGGCTTTTGGAGTAGATGTCAAAAAGAATTTGTTCATAGCCGAACGTACCAATATCATTGTTCCCACACACCGTGCGCTGGATAAAGCAGCAGAGCTTGCAAAAGGCGATGAAAAAATTGGTTCTACATTAAAAGGAATCGGACCTGCCTACATGGATAAAACAGGACGTAATGCCTTACGTGTGGGCGACTTACTCGATCCGGCTTTTGATACACTCTATGCCAAATTGAAAGCGAAGCATCTTCAGTTACTGGGGAATTATAATTTTAATGAAGACATCAGTGAGTGGGAAAAAGAATTTTTCGAAAGCATTGCTTTTCTGCGGACACTCAATATCGTGAACGGTGAATATTTCATCAATCAAAAACTGGCAGAAGGTAAGAAAGTACTGGCAGAAGGTGCGCAGGGCAGTATGCTGGATGTGGACTTTGGTACGTTCCCGTTTGTAACGTCTTCCAATACTATTTCGGCAGGTGTTTGTACCGGGCTGGGTGTTGCTCCCAACAAGATTCGTGAAATCATGGGTGTGACCAAGGCCTATTGCACGCGTGTGGGAAGCGGACCGTTCCCAACAGAACTGTTTGATGCAACGGGAGAAGAACTGCGGAAAGTTGGAAATGAATTTGGCGCTACCACCGGAAGACCCCGCCGTTGCGGATGGATCGATCTCGTGGCGTTGCGGTTCGCCTGCATGGTGAACGGTGTTACCAAAATCATCATGACCAAATCCGATGTACTGGATAGTTTTAAAGACTTGCAGATTTGTACGGCCTACAACGTAAACGGTACCGTAACAAAAGAAGTGCCGTATCAGTTGAGTCAGGCAAATCTTGTACCGGTGTATGAACAATTCAAAGGATGGAGCCGTCCGGTTTCCGAATGCAAACAATGGGCGGATTTGCCAAAGGAAATGAATGATTATCTGTCTTTTATCAATCAATATCTTGGCGTGGAAGTGAAGTATGTTTCTAACGGACCGGGAAGAGACCAGATTATTTTTTCTTAAACAAAATTGTTTCGAAAAATAGTTGAAAAAAAGTTTGGCAATTTAAAAATCTCGTAGAAATTTTACACCCTATTCATGTTTGAACCATGGCGAAGTCAATAAAAAAATCAAGCGAAAAAAGTACACCCAAATCCGGCCCAACCAAGAAGGCCGCAACCAAACCTAAAAAGAAAGCTGAACTGGACGAAGAAGAAGATGAAGAACTTGAAGACGATGAGCCTGTTGTGAAAAACGGTGCCAAATCCTCTGCTTCCAAATCCAAAGCTTCTTCAGAAGATGACGATGATGAAGAGGATGTAGACGATGAAGAGGACGGATGGAACAAGGATGAGGATGAAGATTACGATCCGGATTTTGAAGAATTTGATTTGCCGAAATCAAAAACGAAGGCCGGTGCTAAAAAGAAAGGAGGCGATGAAGACGATGAGTTTAAAATCGACGAATCCTTCAATGAATTTGACATGATGGGCGGTGGCGGATTTGATGACGATGAAGATGACTTTTAATGAATGAAGTGAAACGTGCGTTTCGAACTTTTCCGATAAACGATTTTTTAAAATCAAAAGATCAAATGTTGAACGGGTGCAACCGGTTCAACATTTGTGCTTTTTTAGACAACCATCAATACCGCTTGCCCGGCCAGCACTATGAATGTGTTGCTGCTTACGGTGCTGTTCATATGATAAAGGCCGTTGAGGGCGATGCACTTCCGGCGCTGCAAGCTTTTGTGGATCAACAGGACGATTGGTGTTTTGGACATTTGTCGTATGATCTCAAAAATGAAATCTACGGCTTGCAGACTTTACAACCCAACCACATTGGTTTTCCCGATCTCTGTTTTTTTGTTCCGCAATATGTTGTTGTGTTGAGTGAACAGGAAGTTTCGATTGGTTCGCTCGAAAACGATCACGAGGCTTTCTGGGACTCATTGCAACAGGCAGAAACAACTACACTTGCTCCTCAGCCCGCTATTCGCTTAATGGAGCGTGTCAGTCGGGCGCACTATTTGGAAACGATCAAACAAATCCGTCAGCACATCCGGCGCGGCGATTGTTATGAACTCAATTACTGCATGGAGTTTTTTGCCGAATCGGTTCGTGTAGATCCATTGCATTTATATCGTTCGCTAACAACCGTATCACCCAATCCATTTTCGGCCTATTACAAAATCGAATCCTCATCGCTGGTTTGTGCAAGTCCGGAACGTTTTCTGAGTAAGGAAGGCGATCGTTTGTTTTCGCAGCCCATCAAAGGCACTTTACACAGGCACCACGAAAACGCAACGGAAGATGAACGATTGAAGCAGCAGTTGTTTTCCAGCAGCAAGGAGCGCAGCGAAAATGTAATGGTGGTAGATCTGGTACGCAACGATCTGAGTCGGGTTTGCAGGGAAGGGACGGTACGTGTTGAAGAACTGTTTGGCATCTATTCCTTTCCGCAGGTTCATCAGATGATTTCGGGTATCAGTGGCACACTCAAACCCGGAACATCGTTTACGGAGATCATCCGGGCCTTGTTTCCCATGGGCAGCATGACCGGCGCACCCAAACAACGAGTGCTGGAACTGATTGATCGTTACGAACAGAGTCGGCGTGGTATTTTTTCCGGAGCCGTGGGTTATCTGAAACCCAATGGCGACTTTGATTTTAATGTCGTCATCCGGAGTATGATGTACAATGCACAGAGCGGCTATCTTTCCTACCTCGTGGGTAGCGGGATCACATTTTATAGTGATGCGGCAGCAGAATACGAAGAGTGTGTGCTGAAGGCTGAGGCCATGCGTGCGGTACTCTCTTCCTGAAATTTTGAATGCAATCGAAAATCATGTAGTTGCTAATCCGGGCGTACAGGCTGATCCATCTTCTGAAACAAGTGCCGCGCCAACAATAAGCAGGCAATCAGAATTCCAACGCTGATGGTGCCCAACTGATTGTAGTGCATCAGTTTTCCGGATGTGGATCGTACAACAACATAGCCTGCCAGCAACGAAGCCATACTGCTTCCCAATTGCTGAACACTGCTGTTGAAACTCATAAAACTTCCGCGGTATTGCGGAGGAACTACATTGCTCACCATGGCTTGTCCGGTAACGCCCCTTCCGGTAGAAACAGCAAACCAAAAGGCGAACAACACAAGAACGATCCAGAAAGGAATCACGGGTAAGTGTGTGATGAGGATCACAACAGGCATGCTCAATAAAATGCAGATCGTAAAAACTTTGAGTTTGCCGTGTATATCACTGAAACGACCCAGAACATGTGCGGCAATAAAAGCTGCAATGCCGCCCGACAAATAAATGAGGGGCGTCAGTTGTCGTGAATAGCCGTTGTTGAATTCGAGAAACGGATTGATGAACGGGATGATCAAAAAATGGCCCATGTTGATGAGTCCGTTAAACAGTAAGGCCAGTTGCATGTTGCGGTCGTTTTTCAATTGCACTAATGCGGTGAACGGCGACTGTTTTTGCTCCGGAGCATGAATATGCCGGGTCATATTGGGAATGATCCGGTACAACAAGGGGAGCAGGGCGATGCCCAGAATTCCAACCAGTAGGAACGGTGCATGCCAATGGATGAGGTTGGCCAGGTACAAAGCAAACGGTACGCCTAACGTACTGGCGATGGCGAAAGCGCTCATCACGCTTCCCATAGCTTTGCCACGGTTTTCGTAGGGGAAGATATCGCTGATGATCGATAAGATCTGTGCGGCAATCAATCCGCCAAATAATCCTGCAACGATGCGCGATACCAGTAAGAGGCTATAGGTAGGTGCCAGTCCGCATGCAATGGTGCCCAATAGAAAGCCCGAGTAACCAAAGAGTAAAACCTTTTTACGGTCCATACGGTCTACAAAGAAGGCGGCCATAAAGCCTGAAAAAGCTGCGCTCAATGAATACGAGCTTACAAGAAACGTAAATTGTTGTGCCGAGATACGGAAATGGGGTATGAGGTAATTGCCCAACGGCATCATGATCATAAAATCAAGGATATGCGTAAAGTTGATTGCTGCCAGTAAAAACAATATGATTTTTTCTTGTTTGCGCATAATCCTTTTTCCGTTGGCAAAGGTGCGTTTTTCCACTCATATTTCGGGTTAATTGTAAGGACGCGTACTGTTTGGGTCTCACTCCAATTCAACGGGAGAAGTAAAGCGTACGTTTTTTACATCGTCATCCAGCACCTCCTTGACTTTTTCGAACAGCGATCGTGCATGTTCCGGTGTACAGCCGATACAGACCAATCCCAGTTTGCCATATTGTGATAAGGCGCTGATGAGATGAAAGACCACGCCTTCCCCTGTGGCGCTGTTGTAATGCAGTTGGTTGCACATGGCAATCTCTATCAGGTCGTGCGGTGAAAGACCTTTATAGGCATCACGTTGCAGATTGTCGGTCGCAAAATAGAAACGTTCTTTGCGATCCTGCATGTAAAAACGTCCTTCTTTTGCATGATAGTTGCCTTCGGTTAAAAATTGCAGCATGAGATAGGGATGGGTTGTGCCTCCTTTTCGCAGGTTGATTTCAATGGCATAATGGATCCATCGTCCGTTTTCTTTCACACTCATGAAGTCAATTCCGAAGCGTCCTATGGCTCCATGTTCTTTGAGCGCTTCGGCAACCTGAGAGCCGATAGCGCCCAGTTCGGCGGCATATTCATGATTGGCCGGAAAGGTGGCGCCCAGAAAA
>CANGQQ010000079.1 GCA_947456025.1 Chitinophagaceae bacterium
GCCCCCTTTTCAAACTGCAACTCAAACCAATTTCGAATCATTTGAATGTCGAGTCCAAAATAAGGAGCATAATAAACCGAAGGATTCCGATCCAAAACATAACGCCTGAATGCAATTTGCCACTTACGCTTGTCTCTTGCTTTTTGAGCAACTGAAAGCTCCCCCTCTTGCTCAGCCTTGATTTTCCGTGCCATTCTTATATTCTTTACCCAAAGATACATGTTTCACGGAACACAGTTTCAGCATGAAACAGTGCCACGTGAAACCTCATTTACAGGCGAAATCCTGAACAATGATGCCGGTATTGGAGTGTGTCGGAGCAAAAGACACGCCCATTCGCTCAAATGTAGGGTCCAATAAATTGAGTCGGTGCCCCTTACCCGGAACGCCATAATCGATGATTAACAAAACAAGTGCTTTTAATGCCTCAACGGAACCCTGATAAACATTCTCAGCTGCGCAGTTATACCAGCCTACTTGATTCAATCTGTCGCTGAATGATTTGCCGGAAGCCGATGTATGAGAAATGGCACCGTCCCTTTTCGCCAGGTCCAGCGCATGGATACGACTCATTTGCATCAATCCGGAGTCCGGAATGAAAAGCGGTAAGGGATTGGGGATTTGAATCAATTGTTGGTCCAAGCCCTTAAGATCCTGATTATTGGCTTCCGGAAACTGTTTTAGAAATGAACGTATAACCAGACGATAGAATCGGGCAGGATCTTTACGGAACCAATTGGTCCAATAAAAAAACCACTGCTCTTGCTGATCAAGTGCGGCAAACAAAGAGTTTCGCTCTAGCCTGTTCCAGATGGACGTATCCTTTTCGATTTGAAATACGAATGGCTTGTCTTCCAGGTTCACAGACCCAATCTGAGAAAAAGCGGAAGAAGTGCTTACAGTAAAAACCAATAAAATGATGATGATGCGCATAGTCTACTTCACCTCCTGAAGTATAAACGCAAATAATGATCTTCGCGTTCCCGCATCTTCTTAATTTCTTGTGAAGATTTATCCTTGTAGTCACATAAGTGTAACACTCCATGAATCATGACACGGTGCAACTCTTCACAAAAAGATACCTTTAATGTTTTTGCATTCTGCTTAATTCGATCGATACTGATGTACATTTCACCGTTTAACGGTGCTCCTTTTTCGGAAAGCGGAAAGGTGATGATATCTGTAAAGTAATGATGTTGCAAATACTGCTTATTGATTTTTAAAAGCTCCTGGTCCGAACAGAAAATGAAACGCAACTCATCTAATTGATAGCCTTCCTTTTTTACAAGCAATTCTATAAACCGCTTAAAAGCGCTTCGGTTTACAAATGAAAATGATTTGTAAGGATAGAAATATTGTATGGGATCTTTTTGTTTCACCATTCAAAAATCGTAAAGATTTCAACGACATAACAATACTTTTGTCAGATATTATGATAAAGAGACTAAGCGATTTAAATAAAGGTGAAAAGGCGATTATACAGTCTTTCGATCAAGATGAAATCTATTTAAAACTGATGGAAATGGGCTGTGTTCCCGGAGAAGAAGTAGTTATAGAAAATCGTGCACCATTGGGAGATCCTATCAGTATAAAAATAGCCGGATACGCACTCAGCCTGCGACAGGAGGAAGCAGACAAGATTTGGGTAGAAACAGTTTTAATTGCTTGATTTTCAATCTTTTATATGAACATCGGACTCTATTTCGGCTCCTTTAATCCAATCCATCACGGACATTTGATTATTGCCCAGCACCTATTAAATGAAACCGATTTGGAACAAGTGTGGATGGTGATTTCGCCGCAAAATCCATTCAAGCCTCAAAAACAACTATTGAACGAATACCATCGATTGCATCTTGTTCATCTGGCCATTGGAGATAACAGCAGGATTAAAGCATCGGATATTGAATTTGGATTACCGAAACCATCCTACACAATCGATACCATCACCTATTTAAAGGAAAAATATCCGCAACACAATTTTAGTATCATCATGGGAAGTGATGGGTTGCAAAATTTAGATAAGTGGAAAAATGCAAGCAAACTGATGCAGGAAAATCCATTTTATGTATATCGGAGGCCCGGATTTGAAGTAATTCAACAACCCGTAAATAAATTGATGATTGTAGAGGCCCCCCTTTTAGAAATATCGGCTACACATATACGTGAGTTGATTCGTCAACAAAAATCCATTCGCTATTTAGTTCCTGATGCGGTAATCGACGAATTGAAACGAAACAATTATTACAAAAACGAATGATCAGAATAGCCAACCAAACAACATGGCCGCAACAGCAAGAACGGGTGGCGGAAGTTTGGTAAAATTCAAACAACAAAAGGTCACAACAATAACCAGGATTTGATCCAGTGTTGTAAAGCTCAGGTCGCGACTTAAATACAAAGCCGATGCAGCCATCAGTCCCACTACTGCTGCATTGATTCCTTCCATAGCACGAAAAATGACCGTATACTTTTTTAAATTATGCCAGATCGGATAAAAGAACAGAACCAGTAAAGCGCTTGGTAAGAAGATGGCAATTGTTCCGATAAAGCATCCCGACAATTGAGTCCATGCGCCTCTGCCGCGCATTGCCATACCACCGGCGTATGAAGCAACTGAAAATACCGGACCCGGAATCGATTGTACAAAACCTGCACCCGTTAACAGTTCTTCACCTGTCATGTACTGCGTTTTTTCACGAACAACAAATTGTTCGTACATCATCGGAACTAAAACATTTCCACCCCCAAAAACCAAACTTCCAAATCGGTAGAAGTTTTCGAACAGGTTGTAGGCTTTTCGGTTCTCCCAATTATGTTTTCGTGCTGTTTCACTTAAAAAGCCCGCAACCACAAAAACCAATAGAAAAAGCCAAATGTTTGTCCATTTAATTTTTAATGAACGCTCGCCCTGATCAGGGATACGTTTATCACTGAAATTGGTAACAATGCCCGCTAACAGAATGATAATTGGAAAAGTCCAGGGCGTTTTAAAAAACAAAAAAGTCGATAAACCCGTTGTGACTAAAATAACTTTAGTGATCAGATGATTAATCGAAACTTTATAGGAAACCCATGTTGCATAAACCAAAAACCCGATTGCCATTGGGGTTAAGTATTTAAAGAGATCTTTATGCAAAGCCGTCCGATCAATGTAATGAATCAGGAAAGAAAGGGCCGCCATAATTAAAGAAGCGGGCAATATCCAAATCAACAATGTCATTACAGCCAGTGGAATCCCTCCTCTTTTATAGCCAATTAAGGTGATCGTTTGAGTTGAAGAAGCCCCCGGTAACAACTGGCAAAAAGCAATGATATCCAGCAATTCCTGTTCGCTTAAAATACGACGACGTTTGACAAATGTCTTAACCATCAGACCAAAATGACCTTGAGGTCCGCCAAAGGCAGTTAGTGTGTAAAAAAGTACAGCCTTTAAAAACGGTATGTGACGTGCTATGTTCAAAAGACAAAGATATTCAATGCATCAAACCAATTTTGAAATTTAGATTCAACGTTCTCCGTTTAAACATTCATGTTCATATGTTGTATTAATAGTAAGTTGCATGATCTAATCCATAGGATATGCCTTACCAAATCAGCGTAAAAATGAAAATCCTTTGTTTCTGTCTTTTCATAAGCATCTTCTTTATAAGATGTAAAAGCGGCTATAAGATACATAAAATAACGTATGAAGAGGAATCAAGAGTGATGAATCCTACGCCTGATTATTTGAACTTGTACTACTGGGCAGCACACCCTGGTAAAAAAAACCCATCAGACAGTATTCCAAAAGCATTAAAAACGGAAGAAAGAGACACCGTTGCGGATGTATTTTTTATTCATCCCACAACCTTTACAGAAAAATCCATCAAGGGTAGCGTCTGGAATGCGTCTTTAAATGATGCGGAACTCAATTTAAAAACAGATTATACCTCCATTTTGTATCAGGCCAGTGTATTTAATAAGGATTGCCGTGTGTTTGCTCCCAGATACAGACAAGCACATATTTATAGCTTTTTTTGTGATGATAAAACATCGGCACAAAGTGCATTGGATACAGCATATGATGATATTAAAAAAGCATTTGAGAGCTATTTATTACATTTCAATCATGGAAGACCCATTATCATTGCGGCTCATAGTCAGGGAACCGTACATGCAGCGCGATTATTAAAAGATTACTTTGAAGCAAAACCTTTATTCAGCCTACTGGTATGCGCGTATCTAGTGGGAATGCCCGTACCGGAAAACTATTTTTCTTCCCTGAAACCCTGTACAGATTCATCTCAAACAGGATGCTTTACAACCTGGCGTACGTATAGAAATAAATATGTTCCCGATTATATCCAAAAAGAAATGTTTGTTTCGGTTGTGGTAAATCCGTTGAGTTGGTCCATAGATCAACAACGCATTGCACGTGATTATAATAAAGGTGCTGTATTATTTAATTTTCAAAAGATTTTGAAGTCCACAAATGGTGCTCAAATACATCAAAACGTCTTATGGATCGATAAACCTAAATTTCCATTAAGTTTTTTATCTCAGCGAAAAAATTATCATCCGGGAGATTACAACTTATTTTATATGAATATCCGTGAAAACATCAAGTGCAGAATTGATCACTTCCTCAAAAAATAAAAAGACCCCTATTGAAGGGGTCTTGATGTATAAGAGTTTTGAATGATTATTTGATGGTATAAGAAGTGAGTTTTGTTTCACTGTTCACATTGATACCCGCAAGAGATACACCAAAAACAATCGTATTGTGTACCATTCCAATTCCTTTGGCAAAATAATAGTTGATATCGTTGGGGCTTGGTATAATCACACCCAAAGGATCAGGTGCCGTGATTTTCAATTTTGCGGAAACACGAATCACATCTGAAAACACTTTGGAATCAACAGTATGTGAAATACCCTTTTCTTCTATCTTAAAAGTAATTTCGACTGTTACGGGTATTGTTCCGAAACCGGTTATAGGCACTAAAGCGTTCTTAGTTTCCACCCAGGTAGCACCAACGCTTAAATTGTCAACTAAATATTTCAACTCAAAACTCTGACTACTCAAGCCCGGCAATACAGTATACCTATAATACTCTGAACCGGTTCTGAAATAATACTCGTTGGGACCGCTGGAGTTGGTATATACTTTATAATTTCTTCCGTTCGAAAACAACGAATCTTTTGCTGTTGCCGTTAACTTGTAAGTTGAAGGGGTTCCGTTTGTTGTTACGGTATAATTCCACTCGCTACCCGTTGTCATTGGCATGTAATCGGAAGCTGTGGCGGGTGGTGGCGGAGTCGCATCTTTTTTCTTTTTACACGCAATGGTACCTGTAATAAATAAAAGAAGAAGAAAGAAAATACTTTTTTGCATAGCAAGCTGTTTTATAAATAAGATTAAGAAATGAAAGATACAAAATAAGCGTTTTAAAATTCACAGTTTTTAGGAGTTCGCGGGAAAGCAATGACATCGCGGATGTTGCTCATTCCGGTAACAAAAAGTACCAACCGTTCAAAACCAAGTCCAAAACCTGCATGGGGAACCGTACCATAACGGCGGGTATCCAGATACCAGGAAAGTTCTTCGGTTGGAATTTGCATTTCGTTCATCCGTTGTTCCAACTTTTCCAAACGTTCTTCTCTTTGGGAGCCACCTACAATTTCGCCGATACCCGGTGCCAGGATGTCCATTGCGGCCACCGTTTTCCCATCATCATTCTGGCGCATGTAAAACGCTTTGATCTCCTTTGGATAGTTGGTAACAATAACCGGTTTTTTAAAATGCTTTTCAACTAAGTAGCGTTCATGCTCACTTTGCATGTCGATCCCCCATTTGACATCATACTGAAATTTCTTTTTCTTGTATGCAGGAGATTGTAACAGAATATCAATGGCTTCGGTATATGTAATACGTTCAAACTGATTGTTGAGCACAAATTCGAGTTTCTCCAGAAGACCCATTTCACTTCGCTTATCTTGTGGGAGTTGTTTTTCTTCATCTGCCAAACGCTGCGCCAAAAATTCGAGATCCTCGCGATTGTTTTGCATTACGTACCCAATAATTGATTGTATGAACTCTTCGGCCAGGTTCATATTGTCCTCAAGATCACAAAAAGCCATTTCAGGTTCAATCATCCAGAATTCGGCCAGGTGACGGGTTGTGTTGGAATTTTCGGCACGGAATGTTGGGCCAAAAGTATAGACCTCTCCAAATGCAGTTGCACCCAATTCGCCTTCGAGCTGGCCGCTCACGGTGAGATTTGTTGATTTACCGAAGAAATCCTCTTTGTAATTAATAGACCCGTCTTCATTTCTGGGCAATTGTTCCAGCGGTAAAGTGGTTACCCGAAACATTTCTCCTGCTCCTTCTGCATCGCTGGATGTAACAATGGGTGTATGGAGGTATAAAAAGCCCTTATCATTAAAAAACTGATGTATGGCAAATGCAAGCGCATGACGGATACGAAAAACGGAGCCAAAAGTATTGGTCCGAAAACGCAAGTGTGCAATTTCCCGTAAAAACTCAAGACTGTGCTTTTTGGGTTGCAAAGGATAAACTTCAGCATCGCTGTCACCAAGTAATTCGATGTTAGTTGCCTTTACTTCAACCTTCTGCCCTTTTCCCAAAGAAGGAATAAGTAACCCTTTAACTTTCAGCGATGCCGAGGTAGTTATTCGTTTCAACAAAACTTCACTGCAAGATCCCAATTCGAGTACAACCTGAAGATTCTGGTTTGTGCTGCCGTCATTCAGTGCTATAAACTGATTGTTACGAAACGTACGAACCCATCCCATTACGGTAACCTCCTGACTTTGAGGTTCCATGCTGATGAGATCCTTTATTTTAATCCGCTTATTAAACATATTCAAATTTTATACGGGGGCAAAGATACTTATTGAAGCAGAAACGCTTTTTGTTTCTATAAAGAAGACGTTCCGGATGGAATTACGCTAAAATGAGAGATATTTTTTGGTTTTTCCATTTTTCCGTAACATTGCATCGGAAAGTGACTTCCGTTCTTTCAAAAAAGCACATCAAACTTAGTCATTCCATTCTCATTTTAGCATTACAACTTTTTATTAAGCATTATTGATTGGTTTCCAATAACCAGTGCACATGATACAATTTACTTTATGTACGATATTCTACAATTGAACGACATGCTCGTTCCGGAATTGCTTGATCTTGCAGAGCAATTAAAAATTACCGGTGCCAAAAAATTAGATAAACAAGAGCTTATTTACAAAATACTCGATAAACAAGCCGTTATGTCAACCGAAAACAAACCTGCCGGTGAGGAAAAAGCCAAAAGAAAGCGCATCGTTAAAACCACAACGGGTGTTACTTCTGAAGAGGCCGTTGTAGAAAGCGGAGATACGGTTCCTCCTCCCCCGGTTCCGGTTAATAAAACCCGGAAAAAGAAAGAGGATGTGGCACCTGTTAAAAAAATGGCCAAACCTGCCGAGAGTATTCAAACAGATCTATTGGCCGGCTTAACATTACCGGGTGAAGACGGATTTGTTGCAGGTCCGATCTTACCTGTTACCGAAGAAGCAGAAGCAGCTACGGAACCAACAAAAGTTTCTGAAGCAATACCACAACCCAAACAATATCCAACGCGTAAAGAACCGGTTTTTAATATCGAATTTGACGGAGTGATTCTTGCTGAAGGGGTATTGGAAATGATGCCTGATGGATACGGATTTTTAAGGTCCAGTGATTATAATTATTTATCCAGTCCGGACGATATTTATGTGTCTCCTTCTCAGATCAAACTATTTGGAATAAAAACCGGTGATACGGTTTATGGTGCTGTTCGTCCTCCAAAAGAAGGTGAAAAATATTTCGCTTTATTAAAAGTTGATACCATCAATGGAAAGAAGCCGGAAGAAGTACGCGATCGTGTACCTTTTGATTATCTCACGCCGTTGTTCCCCTTCGAAAAACTGAATCTCTTTGATAGCGCAAGCAATTACAGCACTCGTATAATGGACTTGTTTACGCCAATCGGAAAAGGACAACGGGGCCTCATTGTCGCACAACCCAAGACCGGTAAAACCATGTTGTTGAAAGCGGTGGCAAATGCCATTGCAAAAAACCATCCCGAGTGCTATCTTATTGTAGTTCTGGTAGATGAGCGTCCCGAAGAGGTAACTGATATGGAGCGGAGCGTAAAAGCGGAAGTAATCGCATCAACCTTTGATGAACCGGCAGAAAAACACGTTAAAGTGTCAACAATGGCACTACAAAAAGCAAAACGCCTGGTGGAATGCGGACATGACGTTGTGATTCTTCTGGACTCGATAACACGTTTGGCTCGTGCGCATAACACCGTTGCGCCCTCAAGTGGTAAAGTTTTAAGTGGTGGTGTTGAAGCTAATGCTATGCAAAAACCTAAGCAGTTTTTTGGGGCAGCACGGAAAATCGAAAACGGGGGTTCATTAACTATTTTGGCAACAGCTTTAATTGATACCGGCAGTAAAATGGATGAAGTGATTTTCGAGGAGTTTAAAGGAACCGGCAATATGGAATTGGCGCTCGATCGTAAACTTGCCAATAGACGGATTTATCCTGCTATTGACATTGTATCATCCAGTACACGTCGGGATGACTTGTTGTTGGAAAAAGATATTCTTAGCCGCATGAACCTCCTTCGCGTCTATCTTACAGACATGAATACCGAAGAAGCAATGAATGAATTGCTGAAACGTATGCGTGGCACGAAAGACAATGAAGAATTTTTAGCAAGCATGAACCGTTAAAATAACTGAAGACCCGTTTAAAAACCGCTTTTGAAGAAGCGGTTTTTTTTATGCTTACATTTGAAAACGAATTGCATGCCTGTAACTAAAATAACGCTGGAGCGGTTTCTGGATTTTTCTGAAACCATGCCCATTCTGGACGTACGCAGTCCGGGTGAATACATGCGTGCACATATTCCGGGAGCTTATTCTTTACCGCTGTTTACGGATGAGGAGCGCAAAATAGTAGGTACGCTTTATAAACAGGAAAGCCGCAAAAAAGCCATCAAAGCCGGACTTGATTTTTTTGGAGTGAAGATGCGCAATTTGGTTGAAACAACAGAAGAAGTTCTTTCAAAGCATCGCGCACCTAATCGCAATGCTGCTAGCAACACAGATGTTTCATCAGACGAAAAACAGCCCGTACTCGTTCATTGTTGGCGGGGAGGTATGCGAAGCGGAGCAGTAGCATGGTTGCTCGATATATATGGATTTCGGGTCTATACTCTTGATGGAGGATACAAAACCTTTCGCAGATGGGTACTCGAACAATTTAAAAAAGATTACTCATTTAAGATATTGAGTGGGTTTACAGGCAGTGGTAAAACCGAAATCCTGCAGCGGCTACAAAAAGAAGGCATTCCTGTAATCGATCTGGAAGGTGTGGCACAACACAAAGGATCGGCATTTGGTAATCTTGGAATGCCCATGCAAAGCGGACAGGAAATGTTTGAAAACAAGTTGGCCATCAACCTGAAAGAAATTCAATCGGTTCGATCTTCCGTGTGGATCGAAGATGAAAGTCAGCGTATAGGAGATGTGAACCTGCCAACAGAACTGTGGAAACAAATGCGGAGCAAGACCGTAACTTTTTTAGATGTGCCTTTTGAAGAACGCCTCAAATACTTAGTGCAGCAATACGGAAGTTTTGAGAAAGAAAAAATTGAAGGAGGCATTCTACGCATCAAAAAAAGATTGGGTGGTCTTGAAACAAAAGAATCGTTAAATGCCCTGTCCGAAAATCGGATCGAAGATTGCTTTCGTGTCTTATTAGAGTATTACGATCGTGGATACAAAAAAGGGCTCGCTAAAAGAAGCGCTTCTGAAACTAAAATACAAACCGTAATTTGTGAAACGGTTACTGAAAACAATTATTCTAAACTCATCTAAATACAACTCAATGCTGCGATTTCTCTTTGTCTTTTTCTTATATGCCATGAGCCTTTCTGCATCCGCTCAAAATGTAAAAGGAATGTGGAAGGGTAAAATGGAAATAGACAGTCCCAAAAACACGATTCATTTTGAAATTACGCTCAAAGAAAAACAAGGTAAACTGTACGGCTATTGTTACCGACTGTTTTTTGTGAATGATACCCTTTATTACAATTTAGTAAAAGTAAATGCACGAATTGTTGACTCCGTACTGATCATTGATGATGAGAAATCGGTTTCGAACAATTTTAAATTCAAAACGTCGGGCATTAAAGTTAGCATCTTCATCAAGCTTAAAGAAGAGAAAGAAGCCATAACACATATGACCGGAGAATGGAATACATCACGATTTAAACAATTCATGCCGCTGAGCGGTTCTGTTTCTGTAATTCGTGAACGCAACTACCGCGCGTCACAACTTTATAAACGTCTGGAAGATAAAGGTCTGGACAAAACCATGGCCTTTGAAGAGCCCGAATTGAATGAGCCACTTATCGCAAAAAATGAAACACCGGTCGTTCCGGCAGTGAACAATTCTAATGTAAATCAAAATGAGCAGGTAACTATTCCTATAGAAGAAAGAAGAAAAGATCAAGCTGCAGGAACACAGCCTCCTGTTGAACAAAAAGAGAAAGCCAAAACACAGGGACCGAACGATCAACAGGTAGCTGTAACCGATAAAAAAACAGAAACACAACCTAAACAAGGAACGCAAAAACCAACAGAGAAGCCAACACAACAACCTGTAGCAACAGCGCCTACTGAAGCAAAAGGAAACGATAACAGTAAAACACAGGGACCGAATGATCAACAGGTAGCTGTAACCGATAAAAAAACAGAAACACAACCTAAACAAGGAACGCAAAAACCAACACAGGAGCCAACTCAACAACCTGTAGCAACGGTGACTACTGAAGC
>CANGQQ010000080.1 GCA_947456025.1 Chitinophagaceae bacterium
GCATCGGAATAAATGTTACTTTCAATGGAAGCATTAACAAAAGGATCTTTACCGGCATTGCGTTTATTCTGCTGCTTTAAAAACTGCATTGCAAAATGCACGCCCTTTAATTCCTTTCCCGGAATATTCAACGTTCTGGGAACAGTAGATCCGCCTGCCAACACAACGGCATGGTATTCGCGCAAAATATCCGATATACTCACATTCACTCCCACGTTGGAATTACAACGAAATACAACACCCTCTTCTTCCATCAATTTGATCCTGCGATCCACCACCCATTTTTCCAATTTGAAATCAGGTATGCCATAGCGCAACAAGCCGCCCGGCGCATCATCCCGCTCAAAAACGGTTACCGAATGACCTGCATAATTCAACTGTGCAGCCGCGGCTAAACCGGCAGGACCACTTCCAATGATCGCGATCTTTTTCCCTGTTTGCACATGGGGCTTCCGGGATTTCACAAACCCTTTATCGAATGCAATCTCAATGATGTGTTTTTCGATCTCTTCAATTGCTACCGGTGGCTGATTGATCCCCAGTACGCAAGCACTTTCACATGGGGCAGGACAAATGCGACCCGTAAACTCAGGAAAATTATTCGTCGATGTCAGGATTTCATATGCGTCCTTCCACTCTTTACGATAGACGGCATCATTGAATTCCGGAATCACATTCCCCAAAGGACATCCACTATGACAGAAAGGAACACCACAATTCATGCAGCGTGCCGACTGTTGATTTAATTTTTCATCCGTAAATTTTTCAATAAACTCATTGTAATGCTTCACCCGGTCCTGAATCGGTTTTTTACCCGGCAGCTCTCTCGTAAATTCTAAAAATCCGGTTGGTTTTCCCATAATCGTATATTAATAATTCTGTTATTTAATAGTGTGTCCTGAAACGTCCTTCCAACAAGTCATTACTTTACGTTCGCTGCTACAGCTTGCTTTTGCAACACGTTCTTGTAATCACTTGGAAACACCTTGATAAAATGCGACAACTGATTTTCGAAATCATCAAGAACAAATTTTGCAACGGTACTGCCTGTATGTTCAAAGTGATTTCGGATCATTTCTTTCAATTCAATGGCATCGTTTTGATCTACCGGATCCAACTCGACCATTTCCTGATTGCAATTGATTGCGAACTGTCCGTTAACATCATACACATAGGCAATTCCACCACTCATCCCGGCTGCAAAATTTCGTCCGGTAGCACCCAGGATTACAACTCTTCCTCCCGTCATGTACTCACACCCATGATCTCCCACGCCCTCCACTACAACATTTGCACCTGAATTACGTACACAAAAACGTTCGCCGGCCATGCCTCGGATATAACCCTCCCCACTTGTCGCACCATAAAACGCAACGTTACCAATAATGATATTTTCTTCCGGAATAAAGCTTGCTTTACGTGGCGGATATACGATCAATCGGGCACCGCTCAACCCTTTTCCGAAATAGTCATTGGCATCTCCTTCCAATTCAAGGGTTACGCCCTTGGTATTGAACGCTCCAAAACTTTGTCCGGCTGTTCCTGTAAACTGGAAATGAATCGTATCATCGGGAAGACCTTCACTGCGATGCACTTTCGTAATTTCATTAGACAACAAGGTACCGATCGTACGGTCGATGTTCCTTACTGTAAATGCTGCCTTAACCTTTTGCTTCGTGTCAATGGCCGGTTTCGCCGCTTCCAGTAATTTCCAGTCTAAAATCTGCGCCAATCCATGATCTTGCACTTCCTGGTTGTACAATCCGGTTGTTGCAGATGCCAGCTCTTTATACAATACCGATGACAAATCGAGTTTGCTGTATTTCCAGTGCTGAATGTATTCACGTGATTGTAAGCAATCTACCTGACCAATCATTTCATTGACCGTTCTAAAACCAAGATCAGCCATGATTTCGCGTAGTTCCTGTACAAGGAATCGGAAAAAATTCACAACATGTTCGGCATCTCCCGTGAACCGCTTGCGTAATTCAGGATCTTGTGTTGCCACGCCAACCGGACAAGTATTCAAATGACATTTACGCATCATGATACAACCTTCAACAACCAATGCGGCTGTAGCAACACCCCATTCTTCTGCACCCAACAATGCAGCAATTGCAATATCCCTTCCCGTTTTCATTTGTCCGTCGGCCTGCACAACCACCCTGCTCCTCAATTTATTTTTTACCAAAGTCTGATGTGTTTCGGCCAATCCAAGTTCCCATGGCAATCCGGCATGCTTTATGGACGAGATCGGAGACGCACCGGTTCCGCCGTCATGACCTGAAATCAGAATCACATCGGCCTTCGCCTTTGCAACACCGGCTGCGATCGTTCCAACACCCGCTTTACTGACCAGTTTCACATTAATACGTGCAGCACGATTGGCATTCTTTAAATCAAAAATCAATTGAGCCAGATCTTCAATACTGTAAATATCATGATGTGGCGGCGGCGAAATCAACCCTACACCGGGCGTTGAATGTCGTGTTTTACCAATCCATTCATCCACTTTAAAACCGGGTAATTGCCCGCCCTCTCCGGGTTTGGCACCTTGTGCCATTTTGATCTGCAATTCATCTGCTTCAGTCAGGTACAGACTGGTTACACCAAAACGGGCAGAAGCAACCTGCTTGATTGCCGAACGCATCGAATCGCCATTAGGCATGGGCTTGTATCTGATTTCATCTTCACCCCCCTCACCTGTATTGCTTTTACCACCCAACCGATTCATGGCAATCGCCAAAGTTGTATGCGCCTCCCAGGAAATGGAACCAAAACTCATGGCACCTGTTGCAAAACGCTTGTAAATAGATTCTGCCGGTTCCACTTCATCAATTGAAATGGAGGGTCTGTTGCGTTTGAATTCAAACAAGCTACGTAGTGTACAGGCTTTTTCACTCTGTTCATTGACAGCTTTAGAATACTTTTTAAATGTCACATAATCATTCATCCGGGTTGAATATTGCAACAAATGAATGGTGGTTGGATTGAACAAATGAAATTCTCCTTTACGTTTCCATTGATACAAACCGCCTACAGGCAACCGGTCGACCGGCACTTCTTTTTTACTAAACGCATAATGATGTTTCACCAATGCTTCCCGTGCAATTTCCTCCAGACCTACCCCTTCTATCCGACTGGTTGCACCTGTAAAATATTTATCCACCACATCGCGGTTGATTCCGAGAATTTCAAAGATCTGCGCTCCCTGATACGATTGCAGTGTTGAGATTCCCATTTTCGAGAACACTTTCAACAAACCATCGCAAACAGCTTTGATATAATTTTTACGCAACTGTTCCCATTCCAGTTCGGTTTGAAGCGTTCCGTTTGACTTAAGGTTTCGTATCGTAGCCATTGCCAGGTAGGGATTGATGGCAGTAGCACCAAATGCGAGCAAACAAGCAAAATGATGAACCTCCCACACATCCCCGGCCTCTACTACAATTCCTACTTGTCCACGCAAACCTTTACGAATCAGATGATGATGAACGGCAGCCGTAGCCAATAAAGAAGGGATTGGTGCGTGATCCGAATCGACCGCACGATCACAGAGTATGATCACCTCAAATCCATCGTTGACAGCATCTTCGGCATAACGACACAAACGATCAAGTCCTTTTTTCAACGCATCAGGCTGTCCGTTCGCTCTGAAATAGGTTTGCAAGGTTTTTGCCTGAAAAATTCCGGTGTCTATACTTCGGATCTTCTCTAATTCTTTACTGGTTAACACCGGATGCTTCAAGGCTACGGTATGACAATGCATCGGATCTTCATCCAACAAATTCCCATTATTCCCAACATAAGCTGCCAAACTCATCACCAGACGTTCCCGTATCGGATCAATCGGAGGATTGGTTACCTGTGCAAACAATTGTTTGAAATAAGAAGACAAATGCTGGGGCTGATCACTCAATACCGCCAAAGGCACATCCGTTCCCATTGAACCAATGGGCTCTTTGCCTTCCAATGCCATTGGTTTGAGAATGGTTTCAATGTCTTCGGTTGAATAGCCAAACGCTTTTTGATATTTGAGAACGGAAGCATCGGATAAATGAGAAAAAGTAACACGGGGTTCTTCCAACTCTTCTAACCGGATTTTATATTGATTCAACCAGTCACCGTAAGGCTTTTGGGAACAAATTGTACGCTTCAGCTCATCGTCACTGATGATCCGGCCTTGTTCCATATCCACAACAAACATTTTACCCGGCTGCAAACGTCCTTTTGCGGCCACATTTTCGGGATCAACGGGCAAGGCTCCGGTTTCTGAAGCCATGATCACACGATCATCTTTTGTAACACAATATCGTGATGGTCGCAAACCGTTTCGATCCAGTGTTGCACCAATGATTTTTCCATCGGTAAAACTGATTGAAGCAGGACCATCCCACGGTTCCATGATACTGGCGTGGTACTCGTAAAAAGCTTTTTTAACGGGGTCCATCTGTTCGTTCCCGTCCCAGGCTTCCGGCACCAGCATCATCATCACATGCGGAAGGCTGCGGCCCGTCATCGTCAGCAATTCAATCATATTATCCAAACATGCGGAGTCTGACTGACCGGATGTTACGATCGGCAATAACATCTCCATTTCTTCCTTTGTAAACAATGGAGATGTAAAGCCATGCTCACCGGCTTTTAACCAATTCAGGTTTCCCTGCAACGTATTGATTTCGCCATTGTGAGCAATGTACCGGAATGGCTGTGCCAATTTCCAACTGGGAAATGTGTTAGTCGCAAAACGAGAATGCACTAAACCGAATGCACTTACAACACGTTTATTTGTAAGATCCGAAAAATAATGCCGTACCTGATTACTGGTCAACTGACCCTTATAAATAACCGTTTTGTAGGAAAGCGAAGCGAGATAAAAACCAATGGCATCTTTTCTTACCGTATTGTGTATGAGATGCGTTGCATGGTTACGCAATACAAACAACTTACGCTCAAATTCATCGGCACGCGTGATGTGATCGGGGCAAGCAACAAAAACCTGTTCAATTTCCGGTTCTACACTCAGGGCCGATTCTCCAATCCCATCGATATTAACAGGGACCTTGCGATAAGCCAGTATTTCAAGGCCCAGTTTCTCTGCCGTCCGGTTAAAGATATCCCTGCACTCTTCTCTCAATTTGATTTCTTTTGGAAAGAAAACAACGCCAACGCCATACCGTCCGAAAGCCGGCAGATGTACGCCCATTTTCAAACATTCTTCAAAAAAGAATTCGTGCGGAATCTGAATCATGATACCCGCTCCATCGCCGGTATTATTTTCACTTCCGCTGGCGCCACGGTGTTCCATATTCTCCAGAACCGTCAGCGCATCTGAAATATTCTGATGTGACTTATTCCCTTTGATGCTTGCCACAAAACCAATTCCACATGCATCATGTTCAAATGAAGGATCGTATAAACCTTGTTTACTTGTCATCTTTCTATTGCGATTTAATGAATTCGAATTCTATTTATTAATTGACAAAACGCTTAAAGTTATAAAATCAAAGACTAACATTTGTTTTGTAGAAGCCCTTTCAAACAAGACCCTGAGAAGTTAAACGAGGTAACTGAAAAGCGTATTATCCTTATTCAACTCTGTGTATGAAATTTGATACCGTTTCATGTTCAAAAGCAAGGAATTATAATCTTCCTTACTCTTCAGTTCGATTCCAATTAATGCCGGTCCGTTTTCCTTGTTTGTTTTTTGCATGTATTCAAATCTTGTTATGTCATCCGTAGGACCCAAAACAAAATTCACGAACTCTTTGAGCGCTCCCGGTCTTTGCGCAAAATTGACCAGAAAATAATGCTTGAGCCCTTCATACTGTAAAGACCGTTCTTTAATCTCCTGCATCCGGTCAATATCATTGTTGCTACCGCTAACCACACAAACAACAGTTTTACCCTGAATTTGCGAAGCATAAGCGTCAAGAGCTGCTATACTGAGTGCACCGGCAGGCTCAACAACAATTGCGTCTTCGTTGTATAGTTTTAGAATGGTTGTACAAATCTGTCCTTCAGGAACCAAATGCACTTCGTCCAGCACTTCTTTGCAAATCGGGAAGGTAATATCACCAATTCGTTTTACGGCAGCACCATCTACAAATCGATCAATCTGTGCCAACTCTACGGGAAATCCAGCCTCCAAAGCAGCTGTCATGGATGGGGCACCTTCAGGCTCCAGACCAACGATTTTTGTTTTGGGTGAATATGTTTTGAAATAGGATCCCACCCCCGCACTCAAACCTCCCCCGCCTATCGGAACAAACAAGAAATCAATATCAGTTTGCTCCTCCAGAATTTCTACACCTACGGTTCCTTGTCCCTCAATGATGCGCAAGTCATCAAAAGGAGGAACAAAAACCATCGCCTGCTCTTCGGTAAATTTTTTTGCAGCAATTGCACAGTCATCAAACGTATCGCCCACAAGCCGGATTTCGATAAACTGATCACCAAACATTTTCGTTTGATTGATTTTTTGATTAGGCGTTATAACGGGCATAAAGACCACCCCTCTTGCATTCAGTTTTTTACAACTGTAGGCAAAGCCCTGCGCATGATTTCCAGCACTGGCACAAACAACACCTTTTTGCAACTGCTCGGTCGTCAACGTACTCATCAAATTATACGCGCCACGCAACTTGTAACTTCTTACAACCTGCAAATCCTCCCGTTTCAGATACACATTGCAATTATACTTTCTGGAAAGATTGGCATTTAATTGCAAAGGCGTACGATTGACAATCTTTTTGAGACGTATAGTGGCCGCTGTAAAATTCAATGAGGTATGATCAAATTTTATACTCATATTTTTAAGCTATCAGGATCGGTGCGTTCTACTGGGATACACCTGTGTGTATCGCTTTCATAGCAGTCATTTCCCTGCGCAAGACCGTACCAATTGTTTCGACAGGATGAGAACGGATGACCCTGTTCACTTCAATCAGGGTTCTGTTATCCACTCCATTGCCTTGTCCCTCGTTAAAGGTTGTTCCAATAACATTGGTATCAATTTGAGCCATGAAAGCAGACAACATTGGCTTGGCAGCATGATCAAACAAATAACATCCATATTCGGCAGTGTCAGAGATGACCCGGTTCATTTCATATAATTTTTTTCGGGCAACCGTATTGGCAATTAATGGAAGTTCATGCAAGGATTCATAGTAAGCCGATTCTTCCTTGATTCCGGCTTCAACCATCGTTTCAAATGCGAGTTCCACACCTGCACGAACAAATGCAACCATCAACAATCCTTTATCAAAATATTCCTGCTCTGCAATCTTTGACGAAGTAGGCGGTGTTTTTTCAAATGCAGTTTCGGATGTTGCTGCTCTCCATTTTAATAAGTTCTGATCGTTATTGGCCCAGTCCTGCATCATTTCAGAAGAGAATGTTCCACTCATGATATCATCCTGATGCTTTTGAAATAAGGGACGCAGGATTTGTTTCAAGGACTCAGACAATTCAAATGCCTTTAGTTTGGCCGGATTCGACAAACGATCCATCATGGCCGTAACGCCTCCCTGTTTTAATGCTTCTGTAATCACCTCCCATCCATACTGAATGAGTTTGGATGCATAGCCCGAATCCACTCCTTTTTCGATCATTTTATCAAAACACAAAATAGAACCGGTCTGTAATACGCCACACAGAATTGTTTGCTCTCCCATCAAATCGGATTTCACTTCGGCAACGAATGAGGAACGCAACACGCCTGCCCTGTGACCACCGGTAGCAACCGCATACGCTTTTGCCTGTTCCAATCCTTTCCCTTCCGGATCGTTTTCGGGGTGCACAGCAATCAATGTAGGCACACCAAAGCCACGTTTGTATTCCTCACGCACTTCGGTGCCCGGACATTTTGGAGCTACCATAATCACGGTAAGATCTTTACGCACCTGCATTCCTTCTTCCACGATATTAAACCCATGGGAATAAGACAAAGTGGCCCCCTTTTTCATCAGAGGCATGATGGCCTTTACAACAGATGTATGTTGTTTATCGGGTGTAAGATTTAAAACGAGATCTGCACCGGGAATCAAGTCTTCATAAGTACCCACCTGAAATCCATTCTCTGTGGCATTCTTCCAGGAACTGCGCTTCTCCTGTATGGCCTCTTTTCGAAGCGCATAGGCAATATCTAATCCGGAATCACGCATGTTCAATCCCTGATTCAAGCCTTGGGCCCCACAACCTACAATGACTATTTTTTTTCCCAGAAGTGCTTCTACGCCTTTATCAAATTCATTGCGATTCATAAATTCACAAACACCTAACTGTAACAACTGCTCACGTAATGAAAGTGTATTAAAATAATTTGCCATACGATTTGTTTTCGATTTAAAGTATATTCTGAAATGAGTTTACATTGAAAATATTTCCTGATGTTTATCCAGATATTCATTTTCCATTACATCCGATCCCGGTTCGTGACCTTCAAACTCTTTGAGTTTATGATGAAATCCATCACTAGCTTTAATGATGGCAACACGTGCACTACGCACAAATTCAATCAAGCCAAAAGGTTCCAGAACTCGAATCAGATTGTCCGTTTCTTCACGGTGGCCCGTAACTTCAAAGACGGTATAATCTTTCCGGATCACAACAGCTTTGGCACCATGTTGACTTAACAAACGTTCAACCTTTACTTCGGCAGCAATCACATCCGTTGGTACTTTATACAATGCCAATTCCTGCCATACAATTTCCTCGTTGGTATTGTAATAGGCTTTCAACACTTCGACCTGTTTTTCAATTTGACGACAGAGTTTACGAACTACTTCTTCGGTTTCATTGATAACGATGGTAAACCGATGAACACTGTCCACTTCACTGGGCGATGTATTCAAACTAAAAACATTGATTTTTCGTCGGGAGAAAATAATGGCAATTCGATTCAGCAAACCAATTTGATTCTCCGTATAGACCGTAATCGTATATTCCTGCTTTTGCATAATTGCTTATTTAGTCAATCTGATACTTCAGATTTCTTCTTTGCTTAAAACAATTTCCGATACACCTCTTCCCTGTGGCACCATCGGAAATACATTATTCTCTTTGCCCACCATAATTTCAAGTAAATAACTGCCCTCGTACTGAAGCATTTCTTTTAATGAACTCGTAAGATCTTCACGATCAGAAATACGTTTGCCTTTAATTCCATACCCCTTAGCCACCTGAACAAAATCAGGACTCTGAATATCCACAAACGAATAGCGTCTTTCATGAAAGAGTTGTTGCCACTGTCGAACCATTCCCAAATAACAATTATTCAGAATAATGATTTTAACCGTTGGCTGAAACTGCATGATCGTTCCTAGTTCCTGAATGGTCATCTGAAAAC
The DNA here is from genome assembly GCA_947456025.1 of Chitinophagaceae bacterium. Classification (GTDB taxonomy): domain Bacteria; phylum Bacteroidota; class Bacteroidia; order Chitinophagales; family Chitinophagaceae; genus Lacibacter. The sequence continues at coordinate 9,350 of CANGQQ010000080.1, forward strand.
CTCCGTCACCTATAATGGCTACGGTTGTTCGGTTTGGATCTCCGTAAGCGGCACCAATTGCAGCAGGAAGCGCAAAGCCCATGGTTCCCAGTCCACCACTTGTAATATTGCTTTTGCTTTTACTCATTTTCGCGTATCTGCAAGCAACCATTTGGTGCTGACCAACATCTGTCACAATAATGGCATCACCCTTCGTGAGTTCATTCAATTGATTGATCACTTCTCCCATAGTCATTTGTGGTCCCGTTGGATGCAATTCAGGATCGATGCACATCGATTTTTCTTTTTGCTCACAGGACTTAAACCGTTCCAGCCATTTAGTATGATTCCGTTCTTCAATACGTGCCGTTAGTAAGGGAAGTGTTTCCTTACAGTCACCCCAAACCGGAACCGTTGTTTTAACATTTTTATCGATTTCTGAAGGATCAATATCCAGATGAATAACTTTCGCCTGTTTGGCGTATTTATCCAGTCGGCCGGTAACACGATCATCGAATCGCATTCCAATGGCAATTAAAACATCACATTCGTTGGTCAGTAAATTGGGCGCATAGTTTCCATGCATGCCTAACATTCCAGTTGCCAGCGGATGATCTGTAGGAATGGCACTCATTCCCATGATGGTCCAGGCAGCCGGAATACCCGCCTTTTCGATAAAGGCCAACAATTCTTTTTCGGCATGACCCAAAATCACACCCTGACCAAAAATCACAAATGGTTTCCTGGCCTCATTGATCAACGTTGCCGCAGCATCAACATATGATAGTCGTACGATTGGTTTTGGACGATAGCTTCGGATGTGTTCACACTTTTGATAGCCCGCATATTCAAACAACTGAAGCTGTGCATTTTTTGTAATATCGATCAGTACAGGACCCGGCCTTCCACTGCCTGCGATGTAAAATGCTTTTGCCAGTACAGAGGGTATTTCGGTTGCATCTGTAACCTGATAATTCCATTTTGTTACCGGTGTTGTAATATTCACCACATCTGTTTCCTGAAAAGCGTCTGTACCTAAAAGATGTGCAAAGACTTGTCCGGTGATGCAGACCACGGGAGTGCTGTCTATCATGGCATCAGCCAAACCGGTTACCAGATTGGTGGCACCCGGCCCGCTGGTAGCAAAGACCACACCGGTTTTTCCACTTGCTCGCGCAAAGCCCTGGGCTGCATGAATGGCTCCTTGTTCATGGCGTACCAAAATGTGCTGCAACCTGTCATTGTAGTCGTATAATGCATCATAAATGGGCATAATTGCGCCACCCGGATATCCAAATATTTGATGAACACCTTCGTGTATCAACGCATCCAATACAGCAACGGATCCCGATATGGTTCCTTTCAACACATCCGGACCTGCTGA
>CANGQQ010000081.1 GCA_947456025.1 Chitinophagaceae bacterium
ATAATCAAAATAGCGTTTCGATTGTTGTTCGCCGGGCAGATTTTGCATGTCGTAATTGCCCAAGCCTAAAACCATGCTGTACAATCCTCCGGAGTTGCTGTAGCCTCTCAAGCTGAAATCGAACGTGCCGGTATGTTCCTCTGTTCCGCTTCTTACAGCAGTGACATAATTGTCAAGGTCGTTCTTACTACCAATCCATTCACCAATACAGAGCATATTTTCACCGCCTTTTGCAAAGGCAGGTAACACATATTTCGTGTTGTAGATCAAATCTTCCTGTACACTGATGGGGAAGTGTTTTACGGCATCCCATCTCCAGCCGTCAACTCCGGTTTGTTTTTTCAGCCACATGATCCAGCTCCGTGCCTGGTCGCGCATGTAGTTCGCCGGTTGTGTAGGATTGATATAATTTCTTTTGATGGTTCCTATAGTGGCCGTTCCCGTGGTTGGGATGTTTGAACTACGTCCTGTTGCATTGCCTTCAAAAGAGATATCCGGGCCAAAGAAGGGAGAACAAATGTCTCCGGTCGTGCAGTTGTTGTTGAGATTCGGATAAAAATTGGTATAGTTTTTAGGCCATCTTCCGTTCCTTGTGAAATAGTCGTTTTGAGACTCATCCAGAAGGGGGGTGGCATAGCTTACATAGCGAAAGTTTTTAAAGCCGTTGGCGTTGGCAATTGAAAACGGACTTTGAGGGTCTCTGCCACCGGTACCATTATTCGTTCCGGCTTCGTTGGTATGATTCAGTACAATATCCTGAATGACTTCAATTCCATTGGCATGCATCACCGCAATCATTCGCAAGAGTTCATCTTTGCTGCCCATGCGGGTTCTGATCGTTAATGAATCGGAACCTCCTTTTTGATATTTGTCTCCCAGGTCGTACAGGTCGAACGGACTATAACCTACAGACGATGGCGAACCGCTTTTAGAACTCGGCGGTATCCATATGGCATCGATACCGGCTGCTTTCAATCGGGGAGCCAACTCGGTTAAATAATCAGACCATCTGTTTTTGAAATTGGAATTCCAGTAGTCCCACCAAAAACCCTGAAAAACAACTTTCTTAACACGTGTTTGTGCAAAATTTTGAGTGGAAAATAGAAACAGGCACAAGGAAAGTGCCAGTAAAAACTTCTTCATAAGCATTTGGAATTGAATTGTTTGCTGTTTATTTCGTTCTAAAATTAAACGAAACATTTGATGTTGGAACTTTAAATTTATGAAAGTAAGTGTTTTGTCGTACAAGAGTCGGGTTTTGAAGCTTTTTTAGGGGTTTTTCAATCGGTTCTGCGTGTTTCTATCCGAATCCATTAATCTTTATGATACCTGTCATTTGACGGCAAGTTGCGGTCTCATAGCTTTAGGGAACAAACGATTGTTTCGTGAAACCTCTTTTTATTGTATTTGTTTTGAGTTTATTGTCGCTTCAAGACCTTTGTGCACAATCCTATCTCGATTGGTACAACAAAGGGCTTTATGGTTATTATCAGAAAAAGTATACGGATGCGTTGAACGACTTCTCAACGGCCATTCAAAGGAACAAGGGCAATGCCTGGTTGTATTACTACCGTGGCCTTACGAATGTACAATTAGGAAAACATCAGGATGCGTTTTCCGATTTGGATAAAGCGATTGAACAATATCCTTCTTTTGCCGATGCGTATTATGCCAGGGGAGAGCTCAACAGAAGTTTGAACAGATTCAAACCTGCAATTGCTGATTTTAACAAGGCGTTGCATTCCAATCCTGTTTTTTTTCAAGCCCTGTTAGGATCGGGTTTGGCAAAGTATGCAGCACAGGATTATACGGGTGCAATAGCCGATTTTGATCAAGCGATTCACCTTTTCCCATCTTATGCCGAAGCCTTTTATTTCCGGGCAAGAATCAAATCGGAGTTGAGAAATTACCATGGTGCTCAAATAGATTATCAATTTGCTGAAGAGTTTTCAAGAGATTCGATTGAAACGCTTATGTTGAATGGAAAGTACAAAATACAATTACGTGATTTTGCCGGAGCCGTTGTAGATTTTTCTCAGGTACTCAAGTTGTTCCCGAATTATTTTGAAGCCTACAACAGCAGAGGATTTGCCAATATGCAATTGAACAGATTGGGACAAGCACTTCTGGACTATAACAAGGCAATCGAACTCAACCCGCAGTCATCGGAGGCCTACTACAACCGTGCCAATGTCAAGCGGATGCTGAACAACTTGCAGGGTGCCATCCAGGATTATTCAAAAGCTTTGGAAATGTATCCCGGTTTTTCGGAAAGTTACAATAACAGGGGAAATTTAAAATCAGAGAACGGTGATTCGCAAGGTGCTCTGAATGATTATTCACTGGCATTAACCTACAATCCTTTTTTCCCTGAGGCTTTTTACAATCGAGGCAATGTGCGGTCCGATTTAAATGACTTTTTCAACGCCATCGCCGATTACACCGAAGCGATTTCTTATAATCCGTCCTATGCGGAAGCCTATTTCAACAGAGGAAACGCATGGAGTGATATGCATGATTACAAGAATGCATTACAGGATTTTTCAAAGGCCATTGAATTGAAGCCGGATTTTTTTGATGCCTATAACAATCGCGGTAATTTATTTTGCGAACGCTTGGATTTTGAAATGGCCGTACAGGATTTTACCAAAGCTTTGGAAATCAAACCCGACTATGCCAAAGCTTATTTTAACAGAGCCAATGCCTACAGTTTTTTAAAAAACTATTCTGCTGCTATTGACGATTATACCAAAGCAATTACACTTTATCCGCTTTATGTGCAGGCGTATTACAATCGTTCTTTAATGAAGGGGATGCTAAAAGACTATGAAGGTGCAATTGCCGATTTGCATTTTGTGATTGAATTGAATCCTGCTTATGCGGAAGCCTACTACGGGATCGGATTTATGAACATGCAATCGGGAAAGAAATCTGAAGCCTGCAGCTATTTCCGCAAAGCCAAAAACATGGGGTTTCAAAAAGCCGCTGATGCATTACGTCTGTATTGTAAAAGAAAGCACTAGCCCATGAAAAAAGCACTGTTTCAGGTAACAGTGCTTTTTTGTATCATAACAAGGAATGGTTTGAAGACGCTTACTGCGATCAGAAACGGTATCCGATGCTCAAGCCTAATGTTCTGAACCCGTAGAATGGTCCTTTAAGATTGGCATCCACTTTACCCTTGCCGTTTACGTTTGTAACGGTCGCATCAACAGTCCATAAGGGGAGGTCAAATCCTTCAATGTCATTCTCCAATGTTGCAGGATCTTTAATGAATTGATCATCAACGCCCTCAAACGTAGCTTTCATGACTCCGGCAAACGGTCCGGCAAACCAAAAATCCAATACGATGTTTTCTTTTTTGCCCAAGAGCCATTGTGCGCCAAAAACAACACCGGCACCTACACCATTGAACTTTCCGGTGACGTTGGCGGTATGTTTGGAGTCGTCACTATCGGTAAACTTGTATGCCTGTGTCAATTTCATATTGGTGTAACGTGCAAAAGGAGCAATATAAAATCCACCGGGTGCTTCTTTTTTACCTAAGTAAAAACGATATTCCGGGGTGATCGTAAACTTGGTGAATTTGGTGGATTCAATAGCCGATTTTGCGTCTGCATTGTCGCCAAAGGCATCCATCAATGTTTGTTTAAAGGGAAGCGAAACATTCGGCGAAATACCAAAGCCGATGGCAAAGGATTGTTTGGGGTTGATGACCCGTTCGTACTGGATGGCATAATGGCCAATGGCTGTTGCGGTTAAATTGTATTTGATCACGTTTTTCCCTGTTAAAGGAGAAGATTGTGCAAACAAATCACCGGAAGCCGTAAGTCCAATTGCAACAGCAATCAGACAAAAAACTTTTAACTTTTTCATGTTGTTCGTTTAAGCGTTAGAAATGATTTATCAAATATCCGTATTTCTATCTGATAATGGGTGTTTTCCTGCTCGATTGTCCAATTCTTAACGTTGCTCCAGTTCCTCGAGCGGCAGGGGTTTCATGCAAAAAAACCAATCCTTGCAATAAACGCCTTCGTCCTGTCCGTTCATGCGTTTTTCAGCTTGCCCACAACTATTAGCCGGAGGCACAATCACATCTTCTCCGGGTTGCCAATCGGCCGGCAATGCTACTCCAAATTGATCGGCTGTCTGTAGCCCGATTAAAACCCGTTTCAATTCTTCGAAATTTCTTCCGAGGGAAAGCGGGTAATAAATCATAGCCCGAATCGTACTGTGCGGATCAATAAAGAATACAGCCCGAACGGCTTTGGTGGAACTCTCGTTGGGTTGAATCATGCCGTATTTACGGGCAATTTCCATCGTTATATCTTCAATCAAAGGAAACCGCACTTCAACATCCTTCAATCCTCTGAATTCGATCTTTTCTTTAATGGTTCGTAACCAGGCAATATGACTGTAAAGACCATCTACACTCAATCCAACCAGTTGTGTATTGAGTTTTGAAAATTCGTCCTCTAACGATGCGAACGTAATAAACTCGGATGTGCAAACAGGTGTGAAGTCGGCCGGGTGACTGAAAAAGAGAATCCATTTTCCTTTATAATCATCAGGGAAATGGATGGTGCCCTGTGTTGTTTCGGCTTTGAAAGAAGGCGCAATATCACCGATGCGGGGCAAACTAACAGAAAATACTTCGCTATGCATAATCATAATTTTAATTTTTGATGTGACTCAAAGTACAAACAGACTTTCGCCGTTTACGATGAGCAGTATCATTGCAATGAATGACTTTGATTGTACAATCCCCTTGATACAAAAAAAGCCGGCACAATCTTGTACCGGCTTTACCTTGGCTTTAATGATGTTTATTCTACAATGATTTTTTGATTGTGTATTCCCTGATCGGTTATCAATTGTAAATAATAGATGCCTTTTTTGATGGGACTGTGCAAGGGTAATGGAAAACTTCCGCTTTGGTTTACATGCTGACCTTGATCTATTTGTTGCCCCAACGTATTCATCAGTTTCCATTGTTTGAGTTGCGCTTGCCCTAACTGAAGGATCGGTAATTGATTTTGTGGCAACGGATTGGGATAAACCCATTGGCTGGTTGGATTAGAGCCGGTTTGAATACTTACGATGTAACTGTAAGAAATTTTTCCGGTGGGAGCTGTTATCTTCAGACGGTAATAGTGCCGTGGGTAGAGCGCATTTTCCTGATAGGAAAAAAACTTTTGCATCGCATCTCCGGTTTGGCGGTATTTGGAAACAAAATTTCTGCCATCGCTACTGAACTGCAATTCGTAGTGGGTTCCTGCAATGACTTCGTTAACATTCCAGTTCAGAAGAACGTTTGCATGTTTCAGCTCTCCTCTGAACGTTAGATTTTCTGTGGATGTCACAGTTCCGCACTGGATGCCCGAGGTCGTAGGATCGTTCACGGAAAACTGGGTTGATTGCAGGTTGCTGGTTTGGGTTGATGCGGTGCCCGAACAGTTTTTAAGATAGGTTTCAATGTAAAAATCAATTCTCCAGGTTCCAATATCTGAACTCGAGAATGTGGAAGGTAAAATGTTGGTTGCTTCAGTGCTGCTATTGGTTCGCCATCTTTGATCCAGCAGATTGTTCAGGTTTTGACAAGAGCCACCTGCGGGAAATAAATTTCCTTCGGGACTTCCGGCAGGAACACCTAATGTATTGGGACAGTTATCGCTGAAGCCGATGTTTAGAAACGAGTAGGATGGAGCCGTTGCTGTTGTTTTATAGACTCTGTAATACAATCGTGATCCGGTGATATCGGCAGCACATCCTCCAACACCGCTCCGTTTAACTACATTGACTTCTGCTCCTAATGTGAGTGCCGGAGCCGGATTGTTGGGACAAATACCTCCAACAGGAATGGCACCGATGCCATCAATCGAGGCGGGAATATCCGGATTGCCAGGTTGAAATTTCCCATTCGCAAAATCATAATAAATACCGCTGAGTACAACCATTTGTCTGTAAGCACTGGCATCGCCAACCGTAAAATATCTCAAGGAGGGGTTGATCTCCTGCATTTTGTCAACCAGCGTGCCGCCAACCGGATCACTCGCTCCGGAGAAACTGCATCCTGCAGGAGGCGTGTAATAGGTTCCGGTAGACCCACTGCTTCCTGCGGTTAAAAAATAGGAGGGCGGACATATGTAATTCCAGGTCGTGCGGGTGTTGGAATTGTCGTACGGATTGGCAGAAGGTAAAACATCCGCTTGAATTTCAACACTGTAACGTCCGGATATGCCGTTTACGGCCGCTTTCAGGTTAACGTAATATTTATCGTAGTTGCCGCTTTTGCCATTACAAATGCCTGTAACATAGATAGGAGCAGAAGCAATAACAGAAGAGGGGTCATTGCTTCCCATTTTTCTCAAAACGACTCTGGAGGCCGTTTTCGTGCCACATGGATTTGCACTCGTAACACCACTGGCACCAACTTCGTAATCAATGAAAATGTCACTCGTTGGTGTAATGTTTTGGTTGAAAACATTGTTGCTTCCCGAACCAATGTTGTGGTTTGTGATGTTGATGTACGTGATTTGAGCGGTCACAGAACAGCTGAGGACGGTTAGAAATGCGAATAATACTTTTTTCATGCCTGTAATCATTAATGTTAATTGCCGGGTTACTGAACGGAGCATTCTTTTCCAATGCTGTTTTTCCATTGCAGGGCTACATAGGATATTTTGATTGGATATGACAAGCTGAATAAACAATACAAGCGGTGTATTGCCTCAATCAGGAAAACAGTGAAAAACGTAGGTAATTTGGCAGCATTCGCAAGGTCGGATCAATCAATTCGAAGATAGATTGAAACAAGATAACGTGTTTTGAACTAAAATTCGCTTTTGTTGGAAACTATTTTCTGTATTCTAACAAACGTAAGTAGAACGATATCAAGTTGTTCGTTTCAGTTTTGACACAAGTTTGCATTAAAAATGCCATCGCTTGAATGCCTCCATGGCTGCGTATTGGGTGAGACCCAGTTTGCCGAAAAGGTTCGATGTATGTGCATTGCGTTCTTCGGCTCGTTGCCAGAATTCACGACTGTCACTTCCCTGAAAAGGGATGAAGTCTTTTTGAGATTGATGGATAAAGATACCATTGCGTTTTTTGATGACCTGATCGGGACTCATGGGTACGGCCATGTCGATCTCTTCCAGGTCCCATTCCTGCCAGGCCCCTTTATAAAGCCATGCTCTGCAGTCTTTGAGCCACTCGGCTCCATCTATCTTCAGTTGTTCCAGTGCTTTTGAAACCACATGAAAACACATCAGATGTGTTCCATGAGGGTCTGCAAAATCACCGGCACAAAAAATTTGATGTGGTTGAATGGATTCAAGCAATTCTCTTGTTTGTTGGATATCGGCAGCGCTGATGGGCTTTTTTTCAATCGTTCCGGTTTCATAAAAAGGGAGGTTCATAAAATGCCATTGACCTTCGGTTAAACCAATTGAACGACAAGTCGCAATGGCTTCACTTTTTCGGATCAAACCTTTGATGGATCGGATCTCCGGACTGTCAATTTGATTTGATTTTTTTTGATTCAGATAATCGGTAATGCGGTTTCTGATTGCTATGGAACGTTGCGTATCTGTTCCCGTCATTTCTTCAAATCCGATGGTGAAATCCAAAAACCGGGTTACAAATTCATCGGTTACGGCAATGTTTCCGCTCGTTTGATAGGCAACATGTACTTCGTGCTGCTGATCGTGTAATCGTTGTAAGGTGCCGCCCATTGAAATGATGTCATCATCCGGATGAGGTGAAAAAATCAAGACTCGTTTCGGGTAGGGGGTGCTTCGTTCGGGATGTGCAGGAATAACAACATTGGGTTTTCCTCCCGGCCATCCTGTTATACTGTCGCGCAACCGGTAAAATACCTGCAAATTGATTTCATAGGCATCACCTTTTTCTGTTAATAAATCGCCCAATCCGGCCTCGAGATAATCGTAGTTGGTGAGATTGAGCAGGGGTTTCCCCAATTGCAATGCCATGTTTACGACGGCTTTCTTGATCAAAGCGTCATTCCATATACATTCGCCCGTGAGCCACGGACTTTGGAACCTTGTAAGATGGGCGGCTGCTTCTTGATCTGTAACAAACAACACATCCTTATGATTTTGCAGGAGCGAGGCAGGAACCTGTTCCCGGTCATCACCTTCAACCGCTTCTTTTAAAGCAGCGGCTTTGGATGCGCCCCATGCCAGTAGAATGATTTTTCGCGCCTTGAGAATGGTTTCAATTCCCATTGTAATCGCCAAACGGGGCACACTACTGATATTACCAAAATCTTTTGTGTTGGCGATGCGTGTGGAATTGGTGAGTGTCACCAGTCGGGTTTTTGTGAAAACAGAAGATCCCGGTTCATTGAACCCGATATGTCCGTTTACACCAATGCCTAACAGTTGTAAATCAATTCCTCCACAGGTTTGTATTTTTTGTTCATAAGTCAGACAGAAGGTTTTTAATGCATCTTTTGAAAGCGTACCATCCGGAATGTGGCAGTTGGTGGGGTCAATATCCACTTCTCCGATAAAGTGTTCTTGCATGTAACGATGAAAACTGCGGATGGCATCTTTTTCGATGGGATAATATTCGTCGAGATTGAATGTAATGACATTACGAAAACTCAGTCCTTCTTCCCGGTGCATACGAACCAGTTCCCTGTACAGCGATATGGGTGATGAGCCGGTGGCAAGTCCCAGAACGGCTTTCTCGCCTTTCCGTTCCTTGTCTTTAATGAGTGTAGCAATCAGGTTGGCAGCATAGCGAGAACCTTCCTCCTCATCATGAAAAATTTGTACAGGTATCCGTTCAAACGAATCCGAGAGGTCCACTTTTTTCACATCCATAGGTAAGTCGTGTTTTGTTTTAAAGTTACGGAGTAAAATGAAAGTTCTTCGGACTCCATTGAAATTAATGTACCTCTATTTCGCTCAAAAAAAACAGCTTGCTCCACTTATTCTTCGTTTGTGGCAGCAACGGATCGTCTTTGAAGATCCGAATTTTCAGGTAACGGGTAGTGATGGGTTGCAATAATCTAAAGTGCATTTTATTGTTGTCGATGCGGACCATCTTCGTTGCTGCTTCTCGATATGTTGAATCGTTGTTGGAACACCATACCGATAAACCGGAAGGAAAAAGAAAGTTGCGGTATTTCAATTCGAATGTGTGCAGGACAATGGAATCGATGTTCGTTTGAATTCCAAAATCCAAAACCACTTCACATGCAGGATCGGTAAATCCCAAAAGTTCATGCGACCGGATCAATCCTTTGGTATTGCAGATGCCATTGATCAGTGTAAAGGCGCCGTCACCCTGATAGGCGGCGGCGGTTGGTGTTAGTAATCGGATATCCCTTCCTGTGCATTTCGAAAAGAGGAAGTTCTGATTCAGGATCGGTCCCTGAAATCCACCGGCTCCCGATTCCAGGTAGGCGGTATAACCGGATGTTTGATCGATCGTAAGCTGTGCCGTAAACCGGTATTCAAAACTGTCGGCCTTATTTGAATGCGGTCGTTTTTGTAGCAGGTGAATTTGATCTTGGTAGGTTCGGCCGCTGAGGTGCCAGCGCAGTGTTCCGGGTTCCGGCGAAGGAAGAACCTGGTTGTTCAGTTCAAAAAAGCTTTTACTGAAGTTGCGTTTTTGGCTTTGGTACCGTTTGAGTTGTTGCGGCAGCCGGCTTTCAAAGTCCATCCAGCTTTTATTCGAAGCAGTGGTCCATAAGAGTTCACCTACAGCACTCAGTCGGGGTAGGATCATGTATTCCAGCTTTGCGGTATTCGTGATGTATTCGGTCCAGATATTGGCTTGTGCACCAAGAATATACCTTCGGCCTACCGTATCCAATGCTTTTGCAATCGGGTTGTAATTGTAAAGTGCTTCAATGGGGTTGTATCCGCCAATGACCAGGGAGTCTTCATATTTAGATTGTGTATGATCCAGATACAACGGCTGCGAGGGAGACATGATCACGTAATGCCCTTGACGAGCAGCGGCAATGCCGCCTTTTTCTCCGCGCCAGCTCATGACCCGTGCGTTGGGCGCCAGTCCGCCTTCCAGAATTTCATCCCATCCTATGATGTTTTTACCGAGACGATTGACGATGCGTTCAATCCGATGGATGAAATAACTCTGCATTTCCGCATAGTTGCTGAGCCCGCATTCCAGCAATCGTTTGCGACAATAGGGACATTTCTTCCAGGCGGTTTTAGGACATTCGTCTCCTCCAATGTGTATGTACGGCGAAGGGAACAGTGCGGCTACTTCTTTCAATACGTTTTCCAGAAACAAGAAGGTTGATTCTTTACCCGGACAAAGAACATCCTCAAATACGCCCCAGGTTTCCTGCACAAGTTTTTTACGTCCTTGTTTTTGCTCGGCGATGCTTTTTTTTGAAAGGGTTCCAAATGGAATGGTTGTTGGTTGATTGGGAAAACAACTGAGATGGGGATAGGCAGCAATGGCGGCACTGCTGTGTCCCGGCATTTCAATTTCAGGTATAATTTCAATACAACGTTCCTTTGCATAGG
>CANGQQ010000082.1 GCA_947456025.1 Chitinophagaceae bacterium
GCATCCATTTTCATTCGGAAATGCGATAGACCAACGTCATGAATTACATCACGACTGCCGATCACCAGTTTTACGGGTCTTCCCTTTATAATGTACATGGTTTGTGTTGTTACCACATCATCATAATTCGCAGGATCCGCTTTCAGTTTCAACTTCTCGTTGTCCTCGAACAATTGACCAAGTGAATTACTATTCTCATCACTGATGACTCTGAAATGGGTTTTTCCAAAAGCTTTGTCCTTGCCGGGATAACGCATAATCCAGCCAAACTGTTTACCTACAATTTCAACGACAAGGGCATCTTTGGGTGCATCGGAAGTGATACGGAACCAGAATTTCAAACCGAAAACAACCAGTACGGTAAGAAAAATGGCAGGGATAACCGTCCAGATCAATTCCAGCTTGTTGTTGTGCGGAAAATAAAATGCTTTGCGGCCTTCCTTCGCCTGATACTTCCAGGCAAAATAAAACAGAAGGAACTGGGTGATGATGAATACGGCACCGGTTACCGCTGTGGTGATCATGAACATTTCATCAATTTTTTCACCTTCTACCGAAGCAGAACCCTGAGGGAATAACGTTGTACCGTACAATTGCTTGTTACAATACCATACGCCTATAAAGCCGAGGACCATAAATCCAAGCAACAAGAACCCGTTGATACGGTTGGTTTGCTGATTTGATTTTTCCTCGCCCTTTAAAATACTAACATATTCACTGGCTTTTGCAATCTGAAAGATGACAATGAAAACCAGTACGGCTGCCGTTATCACCAAGTATGTTGTTGCAGTCATAACTACTGAAAATATTTATTCGTTTTCTAATACTTTATTCTGATCTGATTCGGTTCTTATGTATGATGGATCACACTTTCTTTCACAAGCGGATGATTTTTGGGTAACAGGGGGGCTTTCGTTAAATACCTTCCTGCGAGCCATAATACCAGTCCTAAAAATCCAAGACCTACACCAAGACTATACAAGAAATAGCTGAGCGAGTTGGATGCCTGACCCAGTTTTTTCAATGGCCCCGGAGTAACCATCTGGTAAAAATCCAGCCAGTGACCGAAGATGATCACAACCGCCATAATGGTTACGATGGTATAATTTCTTTTTGCACCACGCCTCATCAAAATCAAAAGCGGCGCCAAAAAGTTGATGATTAAGTTGAGTAAAAAGATGGCTTTAAAAGGTCCGCCTTTACCACCGGCACCAATACGGTCAATAAAATATTCGGTTTCTTCCGGCTGGTTGCTGTACCAGATCAACATGTATTGAGAGAACCAGAGATAGGTCCAGAATACCGAGAAGGCAAACATGAATTTTCCAATATCGTGGATGTGTTCTTCAGTAACATATTCCAGATATCCCAGATTTTTAAGGTACACCACAAACAACATCATTAATGAGATTCCGGCAACCCATGAACTGGCAAACGTATACCAGCTGTACATGGTGCTGAACCAATGTGCATCGATGCTCATCAGCCACATCCAGGGAAGTGTACTCATTACAGTCAAACCGTAGGTCACCAGAAATGCAGCGGCAATGGCCAGAGATTTCCAGTAATGCTTGGTTTCACCTTTGGGTGCCAAATCTTCAGCCAGTGAATTTTTCCGGTACCAGTTGCGGAAGAAGATCCAGAGACCTACAGATGCAACAGAAAGTACTGTATAAAACGTAGGATTCAAAAATCCGCTTTTCCAACTGAGTTTTTCATCGTGCTTTACATGTTCCACATCTTTCCAGTGGTAGATGTTGTGGTCATCCGAAACCCAGACATAGGCAAGCAGAATCACCAGAACAATCGGACCGAGTACATTGATGCCGCCCGAGATGGCTTCCGGAACACGACGGAACGACAATTGCCATCCGCCCTGTGCTAAAGTTGTTACACTGACAAAGAAGAAGCTGGCAGCAGTTACCAACAGCCAGAAGATTCCGTTTTGCATCAATGCCATCCAGAATTTAGTAGCGCCATAGGCCTCCTCACCATGACCTTCACCATGTCCGCCGGAAAAAGGATGCAGGTATACTACGCCCAGAATGAGTGTTAGAACACCTATTCCCATCAGGGCTAAACTCCATTTTTTCAAACCTCCCGGTATTTCAAATTGCTCTTTCAGTGCCATCGAAAATCGTTTATTGTTGAATATTGTTTGTTCCGTTGAATTATTTCGCTTTGGTTGTATCGGTAACAGCCGGTGCTGCAGCAGGCTTTCCTCCGCTTTGCATGGTTTTCACATAATGAATCACCATCCAACGCTGACGTGTACTCATTTGAGAAGCATAACTGCCCATCAGATTTTTTCCGTATGTAACAGAATACATCATTTGTCCTTCAGGCATTTTGCTCACCACAGGATCTGCTATCAGATTTTTGGGTGCAATGGGGTAAGGTCCGTTACCACCGTTGTAAATAGGTCCGTTTCCGTCGAGCTTTTCACCATGACAAATGGCGCAATTCACACGATACAAGCGAGCGGCTTCCAAAAAGTCTTTAGGATCCAATTGCGCATACGGATTGGCAACCTGCTTGGATGCAACATAATTAGTTGTGTCCGTGCCCTGATCTTTCGACAAGGGGAAGACAGCAATGCCGCCGCGTTTTACGGTACCGGCAACAGGAGTTGCATCATAATGAATACCCTGATCGTTCAGATATTTGACATCTGAATACGTTTCAACAGCTCTGCTATATGCCATGTCGGGCATGTAAATGCTGCCGGGATCACGACGAACACCGTTGCTGCAGGAACTGAATCCGGCCAATAAAACAGCTGTCCATCCAAAAATTAAAATCTTAGTTGTACGCATTGCAGTCTTTTTATGCTATAACAGTTTTTTCTTCCTTTTCAAATATTTTACGGTCTTTATCGTAACGACCGATCCACCAACCGGTTTCTGCTTCTTTCTCGAACACTTCCACAGCCCCTGCATTCTTTAAAAATGCTTTTACTTCTTCCACGTTTGTTTTATCAGTTACTTCCAAAGGCATCACAAACAAATCATCGGTTGCGCGCAAATGAAAGTGATCTTTTTTCACAAAGGGAGCCAACTGGCACAGGTAACAGAATGTAAGCACCATCCCTACAGCAGCAAACAAGACCGTCAATTCAAAAATAATGGGAATGAATGCCGGAAGGGGAAAATTTGGTTTACCACCGATATTCAAAGGCCAGTCTTTTGTAAAAACCCAGCCCATGAATGAAAGCGCAGTTGTAGTTCCGGTAATTGCATAGATAAAGCCGGCAGTGTGCAGACTTGTTTCGCGCAAGCCCATCGCATGATCTAAACCATGTACCGGAAAGGGTGTGTAGAGATCATGAATTTTGTAACCGGCTTTCCGGGTGTTTTTTACAGCCGGAAACAGTGTTTTTTCATCATCAAAACAACCAACAACAAATTTTTTTACTGACATATGTTTTAACTTTTAGCCTTTAGCTTCGAGCTCTTTTAAATAATCTTGTTTGCAGAAGAAATACGCTTCAGCCACGATTAATGATGTGCCTGATGTGCAAATTCTTCTACTGATTGTGCTTCCAACGGATCCATTTTCTCTTTAAAGCTTTCACCACTGCGTTTCAGAACATGCTTGATCTCTGCAATGGCAATAACCGGGAAATATTTGGAGAAAAGGAAATAACAGGTGAAGAACAAACCAAATGATCCGAGATAGAAACCCACTTCCCAAATGGTTGGACGATAATACACACTCCATGAAGAGGGCAGATAATCGCGGTAAAGAGATGAAACGATAATCACAAAACGTTCGAACCACATACCGATATTTACAACCACACTCATTAAGAATGTAAACGCAATGTTGCGACGGAGTTTTTTAGACCAGAACAACTGAGGTGTAATCACATTACAAGTCATCATCAACCAGTAGCTCCATCCGTAAGGACCTGCAATACGATATTTGAAGAAGATATCGTATTCATATTTAGAGGCACCATACCAGGCCATGAACAATTCGGTCAAATAAGCGCAACCTACAATTGAGCCCGTCAACACAATAACTTTGTTCATGTTTTCAATGTGACTGATCGTAATGTAATCTTCAAGCCCCATCACTTTACGTGTTACCAACATCAGGGTTTGCACCATAGCAAATCCGGAGAAGATGGCACCTGCAACGAAGTAAGGAGGGAAGATGGTCGTATGCCAACCTGGAATAACTGAGGTAGCAAAGTCGAACGATACGATGGTATGTACCGAAAGTACGAGCGGCGTACTCAAACCGGCCAACACCAGTGATAAACTTTCATGACGCTGCCAGTGTTTGGTACTTCCGGTCCATCCGAATGAAGCAACACCATAAAACATTTTAGCCCATTTCTTTTTAGCGCGGTCACGCAAGGTGGCCATATCGGGAAGCAAACCACTGTACCAGAAAAGTAATGAAACGGTAAAGTAGGTTGAGATCGCAAATACGTCCCATAAAAGCGGAGAGTTAAAATTCACCCACAACGGTCCGCGTGTGTTAGGATAAGGCATTACGAAAAACGCCATCCATACACGCCCCATGTGCCAGATCGGGAATTGGCCCGCACAAATCACCGCAAAAATCGTCATGGCTTCTGCCGCACGGTTTACACCGGTACGCCATCCCTGACGGAACAGCAAAAGGATTGCAGAAATCAGTGTTCCGGCGTGACCGATACCTACCCACCATACGAAGTTGGTGATATCCCAACCCCATCCGATGGTTTTGTTCAGGTTCCACATACCCGTACCGTAAACGACTTCTTTATAAAGACTCACTACACCAAACAACAACAAGGCCACAGAGATGATAAAGCCTATCCACCATAAACGTGAGGGGGGGCCTTCAACCGGGCGACAAATATCTTCCGTTACCTGGCTGTAAGTCTTATCACCATCTACCAGTGGTTCTCTTACTTGTGATTCGTACTTTAATAATGACATACTTTTCTTAGCTTTTAGCTCTCAGCAAGTGCTGTTAGCTTTGGTTTTATGATTCTTGGCAGCAGTTGTATGTGTTATCCGCCGCACTCTTGATTTCCTTTTTTAATCAACAATCTTAATGTGCCGCCGCTTCGGTCGTTTCTTTCTTTTCTTCATGATGCTCATGACCTTCTTTTGCATTTCCAACCGTGCGATCCGTATTCCGAACCTTAGCCATATAACCTACATTCGGTAAAACGTGGATTTGTTCCAATACATAATAAGTACGGTTCACACCCTCAGAAGTACGAATCTTGTTGATGGCGCTGCTTTTATCATTTACATTTCCGAAGACAATGGCATTAGTAGGACAAGCCTGCTGACAAGCTGTTTTCACATCGCTGTCAACCATTGGACGGCTTTCTTTTTTAGCCGTCAGTTTCGCTTCCTGTAAACGCTGCACACAGAATGAACATTTTTCGATGACCCCGCGGCTACGAACTGTAACATCGGGATTCAACACCATGCGTGTTAAATCATCGTTCATTTGGATGGTTACTTCATTCAAACGACCTGTTTCAACGATCGGCAATTGATTGTCTTTAAAGCTATCGCTTCCGTTCCAATCATGCCAGTTGAAGCGACGTACTTTATACGGACAGTTGTTGGCGCAATAACGAGTACCAATACAACGGTTGTAGGTCATTTGGTTCAAACCCTCGCTGCTGTGGTTGGTTGCTGCAACCGGACAAACGTTTTCGCAAGGTGCGTTATCACAATGCTGACAAAGCATGGGCTGGAATACAACATCCGGATTTTCCATATCGCCGCTGAAATAACGGTCGATACGCAACCAATGCATATCATGGTATTTTCCAACCTGATTTTTTCCTACTACAGAAACGTTGTTTTCAGCAGAGCAGGCAACAACACAGGTACCGCAACCATTACAAGTATTCAGGTCAATGCTCATACCCCATTTAATTCCCGGTTTATCGAAAACAGGGTAAATGGTTCCTTCTGCTTCAAAATTATCCAGACCACCGTATTCTTTGAGTTCTTTCAAACGCTCATTGATGAAGTGTTTATTGTCCTTTTTGAAGGTAGAAAGACTGGCTTCTTTAATCACCTCTACACGATTGCCATAAGTGCTGTGTGTTTGCATTTGAGAGACCGGATAATTTTCACCGGTTTTTTCTACAGAAACATCTGCAACACAATATTGATACGTTTGTCCGTTGTACCCTACCAAAGGATACACATTTTGTCCGACACCTTTCGCTGCCAGCCCAATTTTTTCACTGCGACCGTAACCGGTTGCAATTGAAATGGTATGGGGATTGGTTCCCGGAACGATGATAATAGGCAATACAATTTCTTTACCACCGGCCTTGATTTTAATCACCGGTTTTGCAGGCTCTACCTCATACATATCGAGATTGAGGTCGGGGAACAATTCTTTTTGTAATGAAGGGGAGATGACGGCATAGTTATCCCAGCAAGCGCGTGTAATAGGATCCGGCATTTCCTGTAACCAGGGGTTATTAGCCATTTTACCGTCGCCGATGCTCACTTTCTGATAAAAGAACAACTCGTATTTCCCGCCTTTTTTCGATTCGTTCAGTAATTTGGACGTGGCATCTGCAACAACAGCAGCGTTGAAACTTGCTGCGGCAACCACCGGTGTTTCCGGTTCCAAAACACCATCTTGCAATGCCTTATCGAAGGCAGCTTGAGAGCCGAGTTTACCGGTCCAGTAAGACTTATAATAGGTTTCAAAATCCGTAACGGCACTACCACTCCACTTTAAAAGCGAAGTTGCAAAGGCGCGTGTTTTAAACAACGGATGAATCGTTGGTTGAATAAATGAAATGTACCCTGTTTTAGCTTCCGCATCACCCCAGCTTTCGAGGTAATGATGAGCCGGCAGGACGTATTGAGCATAGGTTGTTGTTTCATCTTCACTTTCGTTGAAAGAAACGGTTAATCCTACTTTTTTCCAGCCATCGATGAATTTTTTCGAATCGCGGTAAGTATAAACGGGGTTTGCACCATAAAGCAGAACAGCTCCAACCAGACCCGCATTCATGTCGGCCACCAGTTGTTCCATTTCAGCATCAATTCCTTTGCGGTAATTTACGGTAGTACCGAAATTGATGGTTTTGCCATTGGCGCCTATTTTTTCGTTGATCGCATTGACCAGGATCTGCGCATTGACATCGTTGCTTCCGCAAACTACCAGCGCTGCACCACCTGCTTCGAGCAATTCTTTAGCAGCAAGAGCAATACCTTCGTTCAAACGCTTATCGGCCAGAGCCGGGGCACTTACAGCACCTCCCAGTTTAGCATATAAATTCAACAACACAGCACCGATTTCACTGGGCTTGTGTGTATAACGCTCATCTGCATTCGCACCCGTCATGCTGTACATACTTTCGAATTGAAAGTGACGGCTCATGGTTGGGTTTTTCTCATCGATTCGCTTGCCGTTTGCATATTGTTTTGCAAACTCAACCGGACTCACCCAGCTTGAAAGGAAATCGGCACCCAGACTTACAATGACCTTTGCCTGATCGAAATGGTAAGAAGGGATGGTGCGTTTTCCGTAAGACAGTTCATTTGCTTGTAAAATGCCACTGTATGAAACAGCGTCATAGGTAACATGCTTGAACGTTGGATATTTTGCTTTAAAAGCTTCTATAACTGATAATTCGGAAGGGGAATTAAGCGTAGAACTGAGCAGAACGATCTGCTTGGTTCCGGCAGCAGCAAGAGCTTCCGTGATTTTCTTATCAATGGATTCATAAGTGGGCGCTTCTTTAAAAACATCACCGCTTTTTTCCATAGGATAACGAAGACGGGCTGTATTGTACAAGCTCAATACAGAAGCCTGAACACGTTGCGAAGTTCCTCCTTTTGTAAATCCTTTATCATTCCCTTCAATTTTGATGGGACGCCCATCACGAACCTTCGCTACAACCGGAACAACATCACCATCCAATACATATGTTGTTGCATAATAATCGGCAACACCGGGAACGATATCGGCCGGCTTATTCAAAAACGGAATGGCCTTTTTAACCGGGATTTCGCAACTGGCAGCCAATGTAGCAGCCGCAGTGCTGAACCCTAAATATTTCAAAAAGTCGCGTCGGGGCGTTTTTGAACTTTGTTCATCCATTTCAAACGGCAATTCTTCACGAAACTCATTCTCTGCATCATCCTGATAAGCCTTTGTGTTGTTCAGCTCTCCGAAACTTTGCCAATATTTGTTCTTGCTCATATGCTGTTATAGCGAATTTGAAAATTGAAAAATTGAAACTTCTTAGCTGTCAAATGGTACAGTTTCCGGCACCGCCGGATTCTGTTAATAGTGACATTTCTGACACTCGGTTCCGCCGATTTTTTCCACGGTAACGCTATCCATTTTGCCGTTCTTTATATCATTGTGAAATTTCTCGTAAATACTGTAAAATCCATTGTCTTTGAATTTTACACTTGTCTCGCGGTGACAGTTGATACACCAGCCCATGCTCAAGTTGCTGAACTGATAAACTTCGCCCATTTCCTGGATCGGACCGTGACAAGTTTGACACTGAACCCCGCCTGCTTTCGTATGTTGTGAGTGATTGAAATACACATGGTCGGGAAGATTGTGAATTTTAACCCATTCAATCGGTTTTCCTTCTCCTGTATATTTATTGGTAGCAGGATCCCATCCGGCATATTTGTAAAGCTTTTGAATTTCTGCAGTACCATTCACTTTTGAACCGTCTTCACGAACCAATTCAGGTCCTTTGTATTCATTGATCGCCATGTGACAATTCATACAAACATTGACACTGGGGATGTTGGCGTGTTTGCCTTCCATAGCGCCACCATGACAATACAAACAGTTTACCTGGTTGATTCCTGCATGCACTTTGTGTGAATAATAGATGGGTTGTTCCGGCTGGTAATTGGTTTGACGACCCAAACCAATTGCGCCCTGAATGGTAAAGTAGCCCCCAACTAAAAAGAGCAGAATGATAACCGTAGCAATGTAGGCTTTGTTTTTAAAGAAAGGAATCGGATCGGGCGTTTCAACACCTTCCTTAACATCGCTGAGCTTTTTAAGGTTGCTGTTGATTTGTAATAAGATAAGCGCAACAATCGCTAAAACCAAGGCCAAAATGCCGAATAAAAACGAGTTGTCTTTTGCCGGTTCTGCAGGAGCGCCGGCTGTTTTTGCTTCCGGTGCAGGAGCCGGTTTCTTGATGTAATCAACAATGGCATCGATTTCCTGATCTGTCAGACTCGCAAAGCCCGTCATCAAGACAGGACTGTACTCTTTTAACAGATTGGCAGAGTATTCATCGGTTTTTGCAAATGCCGCCGGGTTCCGAATCCATGCATATAATTTTTTACGGTCGGCCCAAGGTCCTCTGGCTTCCAGATCGGCAAGAGCGGGGCCCGTTAATTTTTTATTTATGGCATGGCAGGAAGCACAGTTCGTCTGAAACAATGCTTTTCCATCCTGAGCAATCAAATTCTTACCAAAGAATAATGAAATAAGTACCAAATAAACAGAGAGCGACCTGCGTAGAGATGATTTTGGTTGATTCATACCGTTCAAAAAACGTATTGTGATGAGGAATAATACCCTAAATACAGGGTGCAAATTTAGGGGAGGATACTGACATAATATCCACACTTCGGAAAAAATTTTTTACTTATGTATGACATTTCTTGTTTGATGAGCCTAAACACTGTTTTCCAAGTCCAATCATTCAACGTTTTCAAAAACTTTTACCCTTCCTTAACTTTTCAACAGGTAAATCATCCGACTTTTGCGCTTATGTTCGGAAGGTTAAAAGATAAATGGAAGGTAAGCTGGCTGCAATTCATTCTTATTTTCACCACGTTTGCTCTCGGCGGAAGTTTATGTGCCCGTGCCGGAAACTGGCTGTTGAGCTTTCTTTTAACCGAAAAAAGTATCCTTTATTGGATCATTTACATCCCTCTGGTTACGGTCTTATGGCCGCTTTGTGTATTGTTAATCAGCATTCCGTTGGGACAATTTCGTTTTTTCCGTAACTACCTGAAACGCATCTGGCAAAAAATGACGGGAACAACCTCAACGCACCGGATCGCCATTTTTGCATCGGGCAATGGCACCAATGCCGAAGCGATACTGAATTACCTTAAGGAGATACCATCCATCACGGTTGGACTTATTGTTTCAAATAAAGCAGAAGCGGGTGTTTTAAACATTGCCGCCATGCATCATATACCAACCCTTATCATCGAAAAAGAAGCCTTTTTTAAAGGAAATGCTTACGTGGATGAACTGAAATCACAAAACATCGACTTTATTGTACTGGCCGGTTTCCTTTGGAAGATACCGGTTCCACTGATTCGGGCCTTTCCGAATCATATTATTAATATACACCCGGCACTGCTTCCCAAATATGGGGGAAAAGGAATGTATGGCCATTTCGTACACCAGGCTGTGCTTGAAGCCGGAGAGAAGGAAAGCGGTATCAGTGTACATTATGTAGATGAGGAGTACGATCACGGGAACATGATATTTCAGGCACGTTGTGAAGTCAAGTCCGATGACACAGCCATCAC
>CANGQQ010000083.1 GCA_947456025.1 Chitinophagaceae bacterium
CTTCCGGAGATCGCTCAGCAAATCAGTGAATACGGATTGGGCTACTGTCAGTACAACTACAGTTTACCGGCACCGGTTACGGAATTGTATCAAATTCTGATGCGGGTGCGCTACAGCGATTTTTTTGATGCATTGGGCTACCGCGATCAGCTGTATCAAACAACCGCACAACAATTCAATCAATCGTTTATCGAACTAAAAATCAAAGCCGTGATTCAAAAATGGAATCACAAATACACGCAACTGGCCTTCCCCACAGAACAGCTGCGCTACGAAAATCTGATGCTGTTTACACATTCGTTTACGGCTGCCGTCGAGTCCTTAAATACCGAAAGTATTGAACAATGAAAACAACCGTAGAAATTGTAGACCGTTATAAAGACGCCATCATTCAAATTGCCACCCAAACGGGAACAGGAACCGGCTTTTATCTGAAGCAATTCGATATGATTGTCACCAACAACCATGTTGTGAACGGAAACGGGGAAGTGACGATTGCAGGAAAACAATTCGACAAACGGATGAGCCGCGTGTGGTATACCGATACCAAACACGATCTCGCATTCATTCAACCGCCCGAGCATACCAACCTGCCCGACCTGCACCTGGGTAACTACGAAGTACTGAAAGACGGAGATCCCGTGATTGCGATCGGACATCCGTTCGGACTCAACTATACGGCTACTTCGGGCGTGATCTCTAAGGTGGACCGCATCCGCGAAGGCATGAAATTCATCCAGATCGATGCGGCCATCAATCCGGGAAACAGCGGCGGACCACTGGTAAATATGAACGGCGAAGTGATTGGGGTCAATACCTTTATCATAAAAGGAGGCGACAATCTGGGCTTTGCCCTGCCCGTAAATTATTTACGAAGCGCCCTGCAAATCTACAATCCTTTCAAGGGGAAGGCAGGAACGCGTTGCCCGGCCTGTGAATTTCTGGTTTTGGCCGAAAACATCGACAACGGAAAATATTGCCCTTCCTGCGGTACCGAAGTAACGCTTCCTCAATTACCCGAAGAAGAATACGAACCGGCAGGCACACCCAAACTCATCGAATCCATTTTAAAGGAACTGGGGAAAAACGTGAAACTGGCAAGAGAAGGCGTCAACAACTGGAGCGTAAAAGAAGGAAGTGCCAAAATCAATATCCGCTACAATCCGGAAAATTTCTTTGTAGCGGCCGATGCCTTTCTGTGCCAGTTGCCCAAAGAGGCCGGTCCCATCAAAGCCCTCTATCAGTATCTGCTGGAAGAGAACTACAAAAACACAGGGCTCATCCTCAGTTGCTACAAGGAGAACATCATTTTGAACCTCACCATTTATGATCTCGACCTCACCCGTGAGATCGGCATCGAAAAACTCAAAATGCTGTTTATCAAAGCCGATGCCTACGATGATTACCTGAAAACAACGTTTCAATGCACGGAACGGATCGAGGAGTGAGTCCGGTGCCCGAAACTAGAACATCTCATCTTTTTCTTTGATTGTAGTCATTCCAAAGACGCAATCCTTGGCTGAACTTAGTACAAAACTTCGCCATGATTCCGCATTTCAAACAGATCATTGAATATGCCGCAATGGCTCCCTCCGGCCATAATGCACAACCTTGGAAATTCTCTGCAGAAGGACACTTCATAAAAATTGAACCCGATTTCAACCGTTCGCTGCCGGTGGCCGATGCCGATCACCACGAACTGTACATCAGTTTGGGTTGTGCACTCGAAAATTTAATTCTGGCAGCCGCTCATTTTGGATACAGCGCCAATGTGCATTACGATTTCAATGGAAACGCCAACAGCATCCTCATTCATTTGTTTGAAACGGAAACGCCTTCGGAAGATGCCCTTTTTGAAGCCATACCCAAACGCCATGTCAACCGGGCCCATTACAACCCGGCGCCCATACCAACCGACATGATGGAAGAACTTAAAACCGTAGCAAAGGAAGAAGACGTGGATTTGATCTGGATTACCGATGCAGGACTGTTAGAGGAAATTACCGCACTCACCAAGGAGGCCTGCCGGTTGCAATTTGCCAACGAGGCCTATAAAAAAGAACTGCTGCAGTGGATTCGCTTCAATGAAAAAACGGCACGCAGTACCAACGACGGGATGTTGTCCGAATCGCTGGACACCCTGGCTGTGCCTACTGCCGTAGGGGCCTTTTTCTTTGAAAAATTTGTAACACCGCGCAGCGAATCCAACAAGGCAGAAGCACTCATCGAAAACTCATCGGCATTGGTTTTGTTCACGGCCCGGGAAAACACCCGGGAAAACTGGGTCAAACTGGGACGTTCCTTTGAACGGTTCGCATTGGCCGCTACCTTGAAAAACCTCAGCCATTCGCATTTGAACATGCCGTGCGAAACGGCTTCCATTCGGGAAAAAATGAAGGATCTGCTTCGGTTGCAGGACGAACCGCTGTTGCTCATCCGCATCGGCTATGCATTGGAACAAATGCCGGGCTCGTACCGCCGGCCGTACGAAGAAATTATTTCGGGTAAGCTGGAAATTTAAACAAATACTGCCCCGCTTCATTTACTTTTGCGGCACTAAACGAACCTTCTATGCGATTGTCACATCTTGCCGAAACTCTTGTGGGCTCCGAAATTGTAAAACTGGGTAATCAAATCAAAGAACGCATCCGTCAGGGTGAACATATTTACAATTTTACCATCGGGGATTTCGACAGCAGTGTATTTCCCATCCCGGCCGAACTGGAAGCAGAGATCATTTCCTGCTACAAAAACGGTTACACCACGTATCCGGCTGCCGAAGGGATTCTGGAACTGCGTAAAAGTGTGGGACAATTCATCGAAGAACGGGAAGGAATTTCCTACGGACCCAACGAAATTCAAATTGCCGCCGGTGGCCGTCCGCTCATCTATTCCGTTTTCAGAGCCATCGTCGATAAAAACGATAAAGTGATTTATGCCGTACCGTCCTGGAACAACAACCACTACGTGCATTTCACCGAAGCACAGCATCTGTTGATCGAGGCCACGCCCGAAAACAATTTCATGCCTACGGCCGAGCAAATCAAACCGCACATCAAAGGTGCATCGCTGCTTTGCCTGTGTACGCCTCAAAATCCAACCGGCACCATCCTGCCGAAGGAAGAACTCGAAAAAATCTGCGACCTGATTCTGGAAGAAAACAAGAGTCGCGGTGCCAACGATAAAAAGCTCTATCTGATGTTTGATCAGATGTACTGGACACTCACGTTTGGAAACATCGAACATTACAATCCGGTTTCGGTTCGTCCCGAAATGAAAGATTACACCATTTTCATCGACGGTATCAGCAAGGTGTTTGCCGCTACGGGGGTGCGTGTTGGCTGGGCGCTGGGTCCGGAAGCCGTCATCGGAAAAATGAAGGCCATTCTGTCTCACGTTGGTGCCTGGGCGCCTATGGCCGAACAAAAAGCCACAGCTAATTATCTGTTACAAAAAGAGGCCATCGACCGCTACCTGCACCATTTCAAAAACGAAATTCAAATACGCCTCTCGGCTATCGCAGAGGGCTTTGCGCAACTCAAAGCAGCGGGATTTCCCGTGGATGTCATTGCTCCGCAAGGCGCTATTTACCTCACGATCAAAATCGATCTCGTGGGTAAGAAAAAAGCCGATGGAACCGTGTTGGCGCAACAGTCGGATGTAACCGAATACCTGCTGGATGCGGCCAAAACAGCCATCGTTCCATTCAATGCCTTTGGTGCCGGAAAAAATTCGGCCTGGTACCGCCTCAGTGTAGGTACCTGCCGCAAGGAAGAGATTCCCGATTTTCTGAACAAGTTGCGCAAGGCATTGGAAGAACTGAGCTAAGCAATTACCAATCCGGGTTCCGTTTGCTGCTCCTTAAATTGCAGATCATGGATCTTGAAGCCATCCGCCTATATTGTTTATCGAAACCCGATACCGAAGAAGCGCTTCCCTTTGGTCCGGATGTGCTGGTATTCAAAACCAATGGTAAAATCTTTCTGTTGTTACCGCTCGATACAGATACACTTCGCTTCAATGTGAAATGCGATCCCGAACGGGCCGTGGAATTACGCGAACGTTATGCCTGTGTGCTTCCCGGCTATCACATGAACAAAAAACACTGGAATACGGTGGAGGTCGATGGCAGTGTACCCACTTCGGTCCTGAAATCCTGGATCGATCATTCTTATGAACTGGTACAAGGCAAATCCGGCAAAGGAGTTTGAAGCTGCAACGCTGCCAAACCACAATTCCGTTTAATTTTACGATTTACGTTTCATCCATGCATCCAACCATTACATCCAAATTACCGCAGGTAGGTACCACCATCTTTACCGTTATGAGTGCGCTGGCAACAGAACACAAGGCCATCAATCTGGGTCAGGGTTTTCCGGACTATCCCATGAATGAAGCCCTGAGTTTGCTGGTACAGGAGGCCATTCAAAAAGGCCACAACCAATATGCGCCCATGCCCGGACTGCCCGCCTTACGGGAATCTATAGCCGAAAAAGTGGCGTTTTTGTATGGAACAAACCTCAACCCCGATACCGAAATCACCATCACGCCGGGCGCTACTTATGCGATCTATACCGCATTGACCACGCTTTTGCACCCAGGCGATGAAGTCCTCATTTTTGAGCCGGCTTACGACAGTTATATTCCCAACATCGAACTCAACGGCGCCAAAGCGGTTCCGTTGCCGCTTACATATCCCGGTTATAAAATTGACTGGGACCTTGTGCGCAGTGCAGTGAACGATCGCACCAAAGCCATCATCCTCAACTCGCCGCACAACCCTACCGGCAGTGTGCTGGATGCAAACGACATTACGCAATTACGAAGCCTTGTACAAGATACCGGCCTGTTCATCATCAGCGACGAGGTGTACGAACACCTGATCTTCGATGGCAAACAGCACGAGAGTATGCTCCGCTACCCCGATTTACTGGAACGCAGCTTCGTGTGTTTCTCTTTCGGTAAAACCTATCACTGCACGGGATGGAAACTGGGCTATTGCATCGCGCCGGAAGCGCTCACCCGCGAATTCCGGAAAGTGCACCAGTTCAATGCCTTTACCTGCTTTACCCCGGCTCAGGTGGCACTGGCTTCCTACCTCAAAAACAAAGAAGCGTATCTGTCGCTGCCGGCTTTCCTGCAGGAAAAACGCGACTTCTTTGTGAATGGCATGCAGCAATCGCGCTTCGATCTGTTGCCTTCTTACGGCAGCTATTTTGTTTGTGCCGGTTACAAGCGCATCAGCGAGGAGACCGACCGCGATTTTGCCATCCGCCTCACGCGGGAAGTAGGCGTGGCCACCATACCCGTTTCGTCGTTCTATCAAAAAGGGGACGATCATCGGGTCATCCGTTTCTGTTTCAGCAAAGAGCAACGCACGCTGGAACAGGCGCTGGAACGTTTGGTGAAAATGTAAACACCGAGCAGACCGGTTTAACAGTTTTACAACAAAAGTTTTGGAGCACCCGCTAAACCCTGCAACAAAAAACGGGTCGAAGAGTCATTCCGGAACTGAAAGGTTCCCATTCAATTAAAAAATTAAAGGATATGAAATTCAAAGTACTCGCAGGATTGCTCTTGCTGCTGGCATCTGTTCAGGAATCAAAAGCCCAACATGTACGGATGCGCATGCAGTTCCCGTCGGGCGTAACCGTGATCGCTCCCGGACCTGCTCCTTTTCGTGGAGCGGTATGGATTGGCCCCGAATGGCAATGGCGCGGTGGTCGTTATGTACACGTTCCGGGTTACTGGTCCAAACCACATCCCCGTCATAGCCGCTGGGCTCCCGGTCGCTGGAAACACGGTCGCCGCGGTTATGTTTGGGCTCCCGGCAGATGGCGCTAAAATTGTGATGGTTCGTTTAAAAGCGAACCATTTTTTATAATACACATCACTGTCAGTTTATAGGGTAGAACTGAGCACTAAATAAAAATTCCAATCTAAGAGTACAAAATACGATTCTGAAGGGATAGTGGTGGAATGTATAATGATGTATAATTATTCAGATTCAAAAAAAGAATCATGAAGATAAAAGACCGTATCTACAAAAAACAAAACTCCATTGTTTGTCAATACATTTTCATCGTGCAAACCTTCAAGAATGATCCCTATTTCTGAATTAAAAAATCACGGTTTCTATTTATTTGGAATGTGATTCTTTCCAGAAACTCTGGCCTTTAAACCAAGTAGTCATGCGCATCTACCCATTCAATCAATTTCTTTGTTTCCTGCTCTTTTGTGAACTCTTGTTCTTTAAGAGCTCCACCTGTTTTCTGGCTTTTTCCAATGTGGTAGGCTGCTGTTTTGATAAGATTTTCTGTTGAAGGCTGGCCAAATCCCGAAATGATACTTTGCAATTCATATTTTAAGCCCATTTACGTAGAGATACAAAAATACCCTTTTTTCAAGCGAGCTTTCACGTTCTGAATTGCAGAAGGATGATGAAAGTGTTGTACTCAGGAAACACCTTACTCAAAGGCAATGCACCCTCCACCCATTTCCTTTTGCCGATCTTTTCTTATTTTGAGGCATGAACTTTTTAGGCAATCTCATCTGGCTCGTCTTCGGTGGCTTCATCGCAGCTTTGGGTTATTTCGCCGGCGGACTCGTACTATGCTTCACCATTGTTGGAATTCCCTTTGGACTGCAATGTTTCAAACTGGCCGGAATGGTTTTATGGCCGTTTGGTAAAAAGGTGGTGCCTGATTCTTCTGCCGGCGGTTGCCTGACTGTACTCGCCAATATCATCTGGATTTTGGTAGGCGGTATTGCCGTAACGCTCAACCACCTCATCATGGGCGCGCTCCTGTTCATCTCCATCATTGGAATTCCCTGGGCGCGACAGCATTTTAAACTGCTGGAAATTTCCTTGCTGCCCTTTGGCAAAAAGGTAGTAAGCGCATCCTGATTCTATATAAAATCCCTGCAACATAGGATGCTACAAGCGGCTTCCAACCCGACTATTTACGCCCTTTTTTGCAGAAAATTGCGGCCCTGTTGTAAAACAGAGCCCCTCTTTTCCCATTCCTAAAAATATTTTTTTGCGGCCGTAAATTCTTAGTAAATTGATTTTCAATAACTTGTATTTACATACACTATCTTGCACCCCACGGTACTAAAATAATTATGGTACTTTGTGTTGCATAGTACTAAAAGTTGTCTTATCTTTGTTGTGTTCATTTCAATCACCGATCGGGAAAGCGGGTTTGCGCAGCCCACAACCGGATCGCAAAAAATCTTCCGATTATGAATATCGAAAACACACAAAGTCAGATGCGGAAAGGGGTGCTGGAATTTTGCATCCTCTCCGTGATACAGCGCGGCGAAGCGTATCCCAGCGATATCATCGAGGAAATGAAAAAAGCCAACCTCCAGATCCTGGAAGGAACGCTCTATCCACTCCTCACCCGCTTAAAAAACGCCGACCTGCTCACCTACCGATGGGTTGAAAGCAGCAGCGGTCCGCCCCGCAAATATTTTTCACTTACCGATAAAGGTGCCGCCTTCTACAAAGAGCTGGAACAAACCTGGAACGAACTGGCCAACGCCGTTCATGCCATCACGGGCAAACAGGAAAGCACTCCGGCCGTTTACGGCGATTCCATTGAAGTGCACCCCTCGGGATCAGATCAACAACTTTAACCACTACAATCGGATGTACATGCAAGGCCCGCAAAAAACAGCGAAAAACGACTACGGAAAACACACCGGGCATCACAAATGGCAACCGAATTCAAAAATTTAAGCACATGAAAAAGGTCATCAATATCAACTTCAAAGGACGGGTGATTCCTATCGAAGAAGCCGCTTTTGAACAATTGCAACACTATATCAACAGTCTGCGTTCCTACTTTGCGCAGGAAGAAGGACGTGATGAAATCATCAACGACATCGAAGACCGTATCGCCGAAATTTTCAGCGAGGAACTCAAAAAAGGAAGTACCTGCATCACCGAAGAGCAGGTGAACAACACCCTCAACAGTATGGGACGGGTAGAGGACTTCCAGCAGATGGACGAAGAATCCGCTGCCGCTACAGCTGCAAACGGCACTACGCCCAAAAGCACGGTAAGCGAAGAAACACGCGGACAATTGATGCGCAACGGGAACGATAAAATTCTGGGTGGGGTGTGCAGCGGACTGGCGCATTACCTCAAAATTGATCCCACCGTGGTGCGGGTCCTCTTTGCCATTATCACCTTTGGCGGTTTTGGAGCCGGTGTGCTCATCTACATCGTTATGTGGGCCCTCATCCCGGCACAACCGCTGGTGAGCAACATCCGCAAACGCCTGTTCCGCAATCCCGATGATAAAAAACTGGGTGGGGTAGCCAGCGGATTGGCCAGCTATTTCAACATTCCGGTATGGATTCCCCGACTGGTATTCCTGCTGCCGCTCGTGCTGGGATTCTTTTCCTCGATCTTCCGTCATGCGTTCTTCCCCTTCGATTTTGAACCGGTATTCATCACCGGCGGTTTCGGGGGTACGCTGTTCATCACCTACATCATCCTCTGGATTGTACTGCCCATCGCCCAAACGCCGTCCGAAAAACTGCAGATGCGGGGCGAAAAAATTGATGTCAACAGCATCCGCAACGCCATTCACGAAGAAATGGGCGGCGTAAAAGAGCGCATGGAAACCGTAGGCACACAACTCAAAACGGGCGCCCAACGCATGAGCACCGAAGCTACGGATGCAGCACAGCGCCTGTCCACCCACATGCAACCGGTAAGTCGGGGCGTGGGTCATGCCATTGGCGTTCTCTTCAAAGCGTTTTTTCTGATCATCGCCGGTATCATTGGCTTTGCCTTGCTCATGGCCGTGATTGGTCTGTCGATTGCCGGTGCCGTCGCCTATCCGCTCAAAGACTTTTTCCTGGAAGGGCCGTACCAAACGCCGGCACTCTGGGGAACGCTGGTCTTTTTCCTGCTCGTACCCATCATCGGCATCCTGGTATGGGTGATACGCCGCATCAGCGGTGCCAAAAGCAAAGTGCCTTACCTGGGATACACGTTTGGAACGCTCTGGATTCTGGGCTGGGTATCGGTAATGGTACTCTTATCGGGCGTGTCTCAGGGGTTCCGGACCGATAGCTATGTAGAAAGCACGCTTCCCATCACGCAACCTGCCGGCGGAAAACTGCTGGTGAAGGTGAACGAACCCGCCATCCGCAACAGCGGCACGTTTTTCCGGCTCGATGAAGATGAGGATCTGCGGGATGGCTTTGATGTAACCGAAGACAGTCTGCGTTACGCCAACATAAAAGTGCGGGTAGAAAAAAGCGACGACAGCCTTTACAGTGTTCAGATCCTGCGCTACAGTTTTGGACGCAACCGCAAAGAAGCCGAAGCACGCGCCGAAAAAATTGTCTTCCGCACCTCCAATACCGATAGTGTATTGAACCTGGGCAGCGGACTGGCCATTGACCGTGCTTCCAAATTCCGCGGACAAAAAGTACTGGTGATCATCCACGTACCGGTAGGTAAAAAAATCCGCTTCGATGAATCGGTAGCCAAACGCCTGCGCCCGTTCAACATGAAAATGAACGACCGCAACGGCTGGCGCCACGATGAAATGGATTTTGATTTCACCTATCTGTTCGATTACAAAACCAATGCCGACTATCTCATGACCGAAGACGGCCTTAAACAAACCGACGCCAACGGTCGCATCATCGAAAACAAATCACCCGATGAAGATCCCGGCACAGCGCCCGAAACACAACCCGATCCCGGTATCGAAAGCGATACCCAGCGCTACCGCTACAAAGCACAGGACAAAGGACCCAAACAAATAGTTCAACAACGCAGTAACGAAACGACCGGCTACCGACTCATCACGCTATCGGTACTGTAATGAAAGACGGTTAAAGTTGGAACGATCCAACAGCCCCGATGTTTGAAAAAACAAAGGGGCTTTTTTCTTGCTGTAGGTCTGTAAGGAATTGGACTGACGGGCATCATTGTAACCACCGTACCGCGGTTGTAGTTTCAGAGCGTCAAGGCCTGTGCGTACAGAGTGCTTGTTGGGTTGTGAGACAAGGCGTTGAGTTCAAATTACAGGTTATGAAAAAAATCCTGATGGTGTTGATTGGATGCGCTCTTTTGCTGCAGGGTTCTGCACAAATGCCGGAGCCGGGAAAAACCAAAGAATACTATTACAACAAAAGTGAAGAGCTGCGCCGCGAAGCCTGGCTGAAACTGATTGTGGGCGGAGGTATGATGATTGGCGGAGCTCTGGGCTTTATTTCAAGTTTAGATTCAGACAGCGGAAGCAGTAGCGGCGTGCTCGCGATCGTTATGCTGGGCGGTTTCCCGGTTGCCTTAACTTCTGTTCCCACCTTTGTAAAGGCTTCCAAATATGAAAAAAGAGCCGACATGATGGTGCAGTTCAAATTACAGCCGCCGCCACCCGGTTTGCCGGGGGTAGCCCGACAAATACCCTCCGTTGGAATCCGCATTCAATGGTAAAGGGGCACCGTACAGGTACCCCTTTTA
>CANGQQ010000084.1 GCA_947456025.1 Chitinophagaceae bacterium
CAGAAACGGTTTCATCATTTTCCCGTTATTGGCAACAGCATTGTATACCATTAATATTTGTAAAGGCGACAACATGATTTCATAACCAAAACCCCATGAAGCCAACGTTTGCGGATGCCAATAAGTTGCTGTGTGTGGATTTTTAACCAGAGGTTTAAATTCTTCGTTAAGCTCGATTCCGGTTTTAGCCGTGAGGTGTAAGTTTTTAAGATGATTATAATACTTCTTAGGATCGATGATATAAAAATTGTAGGCCAGCTTACTCATGGCAACGTTGGAACTTTGCGTAAACGCGGTTCTGTACGAAACACTATGTGGTCCATGGTGATCATCACGGATTGTTCTTCCGCCATTGGTCCATCTGCCGCCATTGATCTCAACACTGTCTTGTATTGTTATCAATTTATCTTCTAATCCTGCAAAGAGCGTAATCAATTTAATTGTAGAGCCGGGCTCAGAAGTACGCAGTGCATAATTATCCGACTCAAAATAGGTGCCATCCGGCATGAGACCTAAATTAGCCATGGCTTTGATTTTCCCTGTTGCCACTTCCATTACGATACAAGTTCCCTCTAAAGCCTGGTTAGCCTGCATCTTTCGCATCAAAGCACGTTCTGCTATATCCTGAATATTTACATCAATGGTGGTATATACATCCTGCCCATTTTCCGGTTCCACTTCAAATCCCTCAACCGGCATCATAACCCCTCCTGCCACAAAACGAACCAGTCGTTTACCGGAAGTTCCACGCAATACACTGTCAAAGGAGCGCTCAAGTCCTACCAACTTGGAATGTTCCCGATAAAGGCCAATGGTTCGAAATCCCAGTTCACCAAATGGATTCAGACGCTTGGTCCTTACCTCTGCAATAAAACCGCTTTTATTTCTACCCAAACGAATCAGAGGAAAATCACGCAACAACTTGTATTGTTCAAATGAAACTTTCTTATGCAATAAATAGTAACGATCCTTGTCTTTATAAGCCTGAACCAGCTCCTGCTTGTATGTGCCTTCTGTTTTATCCTGAAACAATTGAGCTAATGAAAGCGACAAAGAATCAACGTTTTTGAAAAAACGTTCACCGTCTTTTTGACGCAATCCATCTGCGCCAAAATCGATATAGATATCAAACTGAGGGATCGACGTACTCAACATGCTTCCGTCTTCACTATAAATTGTACCGCGCTCCGCATCCAGATCAATAATTTTGGTATGCAGACTATCGCCCATACTTTTCCAATAGCTACCTTCAAATTTTTGAGTGTAGAACGCCTTTCCCAGGACAAGGATTCCAAAACCGATCAACCCCAGAAATCCCAGGTAAACACGCCACAATATGTCCTTTTTAACTTCCATTAATTTGTCGCTACTGCACTATCGGTCAATAATATTGGTTGCTGAATGTTTTCACGCAAGCCGATTGTTTCCACCACGCGTGAAACTTCGGTCAGTCTGTTTTGGAACATCAATTTGCCGTTCAGTGTTTTGAACTCGTATTGCTGTTCTTTCAACAACTTGGTTGTTTTATTGATGTTTCGAATGGTATTGTCGGCATAATGACCATTGGCGATGTACAGTACAGCCAAAAGAGCGAGAAAAAGAAAGAACGGAACGTTTTTGACGATCCACTGATAATTGAACCATTTTCTGAATTCAAATTTCGGCTCTTTAAGAGTCATCGGGCTAGTTTGTAAGTACTGTGTTTGTTGTTTCGGTCACGCTTTTACAGGGTCAGATTTTCTCAGCCACACGCATGCGTGCGCTTCTGGATCTTGGATTCCTTTTCAGTTCTTCAGGGCCGGGCTCAATCGGTTTTTTCGTTAGGATTCGGAACAGATTTTCGGGTTTACCCGTTGTATAGGGATTGTATATTTCTTCTTGAAAACTTCCTTGTTTAAAAAAGATTTTCACCAACCGATCTTCCAGCGAATGAAAGGATATAAGAGCCGCACGTCCTCCTTTCTTCAAAACTCCGGGTAACTGCTCCAGCAATTCCTTTAAAACATTCAACTCGTCATTGACCTCTATCCGCAAAGCCTGAAACACCTGCGCATAATATTTATGCGGATTACCTTTTACGATTCCCTGCAACGCTTGCTTCAACTGCTGGATGGTTTGAAATGTGCATTGATTACGTTGCGCCACAATAGCAGCAGCCAACGTTTTGGCATTGGTGACCTCTCCATACAACTCAAACATCTTATGCAGTTTGCTTTCGGAATAGGTTTGAAGCACAAACGCTGCGGTGACTTGCTGAGCCGGATCCATGCGCATATCCAGTGGACCCTCAAAGCGTGTGGAAAAGCCCCGTTCGGGTTCGTCAAACTGATGACTGGAAACTCCCAGATCGGCCAAAACGCCATCCACCTGACCGATTTGATGCAATTTTAAAAAACGGGTCAAGTGCCTGAAGTTGTGCGGGACAAACAACACACGGGGATCGTCAGGAATATTGTTGCGCGCATCAGGATCCTGATCAAACGCCACCAATTTTCCGGCAGGCCCCAGTCTTTCAAGAATAGCCTTGCTGTGTCCGCCGCCTCCAAATGTGCAGTCAACATAAACACCGGATGGATGAATCTTCAAAGCCTCAATCGCCTCCTGCAACAACACAGGAACATGATAATCGCCCCCGGGGTTGCCCTGCTGCTCATCACGACCGCTTATTTGCTTTTTCGCTTCCATCACTTCCGACTATTGCTCTTTTTTTGCCATAACCTCTCCTGCGAGCTGACTAAAAGAATCGGGTGAAAAACTTTCAAAGAACTGCTGATACTTACGCTTATCCCAGATTTCGATTTTTTTAACGGCCGCAACCAAAACCACATCCTTTTCCAACCCGGCGTAATCTTTCAGATTTTGTGGAACTAAAAGACGCCCGGCCGAATCCAGTTCAATGGTCGTTGCACCATTCAAAAAATACCGTTGGAATTGTCTTACTTTAGGGTCAAAATCATTGAGCTGACTGATTTCAGAAAATATGGGTTCCCAATTTTTCATAGGATATAAAGTAAGGCAGGATTCAATCCCCCTGCTGATGACGTACTGGTTCCCCCACTCTTCCGGCACCTGCTTTTTAAAGCCGGCCGGGAGCAGGAAGCGCCCCTTAGCGTCAATTGTTACTTCATATTCTCCCAGAAAACCAATCATTTGTCTCAAAACATGGTTTTATTTCCATATTTCTACACAAATTAACACATTTTCCCACTTTAACACCTAAATCAGGAACCCTTAATTTTTCCACAAGCCTCAAACCCTTTGCTGTAAAGGATTTGAGGCCATTTTTCGACCCTTAAACCGACTATGCATGTGAATAGCGGTGGATTATCTGTGGATAAGCCCCAAACGAATGTGAATTCCCCCTTAAGGCACTAAAAAAGGGACCGATATTCCGATCCCTGAAGTAACCTAGGTTCAACCGTTTGTGTCTAGCTCTTGAGCGGCAGATCAACGGTAAAGATGCTTCCCTTACCCAAAACGCTATCGGCCTTTACTTTTCCGCCATGCGCTTCGGTCATCGTTTTGACATAACTCAGACCAAGACCAAACCCCTTTACATTGTGAACATTACCGGTATGTGCCCTGTAGAATTTTTCAAACACTCTTCCCAACGTTTCTTTACTCATCCCGATTCCGTGATCTTCCACAAGGATTCGAATATTCTTTCCAAGAATGCGTGTGGAAATGATGATGTGTATTGCGTCTTCCTTTGAATATTTAACTGCATTATCGATCAGGTTGCTGATCAAATTGGTAAAATGAACTTCATCGGCATTGATTAAATCAAATTGCGCATTCAGATGCAGCAATACCTGTCCGTTGCGCGGCTGTAATTGTAGCTGAAGGTTCTCGACCAAATGCTCAATGACTTTGTGAACATGTATGGGCTTCAGATTTAATTGCACTTCCTGACGCTCCATTTGTGCAGCCTGCAATATGGTTTCCACATGCTTGTTCATGCGTTTGTTTTCATCTTTAATCATGCCGGCGAAATAATCCAACTTCGATTTGTCGTTCAACACCTTTTCCGTTTTTAACGCATCAACAGCCAGAGAAATCGTAGCCAATGGCGTTTTCAATTCATGCGTCATGTTGTTGATGAAATCATTTTTCATTTCAGAAAGTTTTTTCTGACGCAGCAGCGTCCGGATCGTCAGGTAAAAGGCCGTGATGATGATGAGCGTAAACAATAAGGCGCCTGTAATCATCCATCCTAGAGATTGAAACACATAGGATTTAACATCGGGAACCACCAATACCAATACTTCTTCCGGAGCTAAACTTTCGAGCAAAGAGCCGCTCTCTGCTACCAGTGGATACCAGAGTTTCAAATTGTGCAAGGTGTCTTTTGCAAATTCAAGAAACTGCGGTGATTTCAATTCGTAATGACCAAAAATATTATCGCTTGCAACAGCAAATTCAAAGTGCGTGTCTTTTAAATTTTGTTTCTGAAACTCATGCAACAATTTTTCACGAATCTCGTACACCGTAAAGCGGTTGGTAACCGAAAATTGACGATAGATGTCATAATTGTCTCCCGGGAACGGCATGTTTTTGATTTTTCCGGGGACATTGTAAGTCAGATTTCGTTGCTGCACCAAATCATCACCTACTTTTTGAATGATCAACGAGAGCTTTTCTTCCAGTTGCTCTTCCCGAAACAATGCAAGTGTACGGATCCATGACACCTGAATGTAAATGATTCCCATCAACGACAGGGTAATCAGGATCAAAATGACAGGAAATACTTTTTTCATCCTTGCAAAAATACCGGCCGGGATTGATTTATACGGATAATGTTGAAAAGAGGTTTTTTTTTAACAAACAATTTTTGACCGCCAATGATACATGAAGTTGAAATCTGCCGTAATTTAATTGCATGATCGAACCGGGCAACGGCATACTACTGATTTCAGACCCTTTCTTGAAAGACCCCAATTTCATGCGCTCAGTTGTCTTACTCTGCGAACACAATGAACAAAGTAGTTTTGGCCTGGTATTGA
This sequence comes from Chitinophagaceae bacterium, assembly GCA_947456025.1. Classification (GTDB taxonomy): domain Bacteria; phylum Bacteroidota; class Bacteroidia; order Chitinophagales; family Chitinophagaceae; genus Lacibacter. The sequence goes on from CANGQQ010000084.1 coordinate 5,004, forward strand.
ATCGGAAATTGGATCAAACACTTGATTTCTTTATCCATGAATTGAAAGGGATCACGCTCCCCGTCTATTATGGAGGTCCGGTACAACTGGATACGTTGCACTTTTTACACCGTCTTCCGGATGCCATTCCGGGTGGACAAGAAATTCAGGGAGGTATCTATTGGGGTGGTGATTTCCGAATCGTCATACAGGGATTGCTTTCCGGAACATTGGATACCGATAACATTCGGTTTTATCTCGGGTACAGTGGATGGTCGGCCGGACAATTACAAGAAGAAATAGATCAAAAAAGCTGGCTGACGGTTCCGGGGAATGAAAAACTCGTCTTTGATTCCCATTTCGATTCTTTGTGGAAAGACGCACTCAAGGAAATGGGCGGTGCTTATGAGCAGTTGATTCATTACCCCATTGATCCGCAATTGAATTAAAGGAATTCCCGCATCACGGAATCTTCATAATATTCCGGCAAACCCTGTATTCAAAAAAAATCCCGTCATTAAGACGGGATCAATTATTTAGAGAAGAACGCCTTATTCAACAGGCTTACTTCCTTCCACTAAAACAGTTACATTGTTGTTCAGCACTTCAACAAATCCGCCTTGGATATCATAGGACTCGTTGCGATTTTTTTCAACAATGATTTTCAACCGTCCTGCTTTCAGGGCGCTCACCAATGGAGCATGGTGATCGAGCACTTCAAAACTTCCGGTTGTGCCAGGCAATTGAATGCCTACTACTTCTCCGCTGTATGCTTTGCCCAGAGGCGTTAATATTTCTAAATTCATAGAATAGTATTTAGTCGTCAGTTAATAGTCGTCAGCAGAATCGAATTATCCCAAACTCTTTTGTAAACCCACCAGCATTTTTTGTATTTCATCCAATTTTACCAGCAACAGATCCATCTTCGTTTTTGAACTGTAATTCAACCGGCCTGAAATAATCAGTTGTGTTTCCAGTTCATACGATGACCCGAGTGCAATGCTGAGAAAATGCTTAAACTCATTTTTTGAACCTCTTCCGGCACCCTCCGCAATATTCGATGCAATTGAAACTACCGATCGCTTTATCTGTGATTCCAAATTGAACTTTTCTACACCCGGGAAATCAGCAGTCAGTTTGTAAACCTCCTCAGCAAGATCAATCGATTTTTGCCATACAAGCAGGTCTTTAAACTTATTCTTTTCTCCCTACTAATTACTCGCTACTCACTACTTACTCACCCTTTCGCTGCTGCCATCAATTTCTTGCCTTTTTCGATCGCATCCTCAATAGTTCCTACAAGATTGAAGGCTGCTTCGGGATATTCATCCACTTCGCCGTCCATAATCATGTTGAAACCACGGATGGTATCTTCAATGCTCACGAACACACCTTTCAAACCGGTGAAAGCCTCTGCCACGTGGAATGGCTGAGAAAGGAAACGTTGCACACGACGAGCGCGGGATACGGTCAATTTATCTTCTTCGCTTAATTCATCCATACCCAGAATCGCAATGATATCTTGCAACTCTTTATAGCGTTGAAGAATGAGCTTCACTCTGTTGGCTGTATTGTAATGCGCCTCTCCTACAATCGCAGAGGTCAGGATTCTTGAAGTAGACTCCAACGGATTCACCGCAGGATAAATACCCAAGTCGGCAATCTTACGATCCAATACTGTTGTTGCATCCAAGTGCGCAAAGGTTGTTGCAGGAGCCGGATCGGTCAAGTCATCCGCCGGTACATATACCGCTTGTACGGAAGTGATCGATCCATTTTTTGTAGAAGTAATCCGTTCTTGCATCAGACCCATTTCAGTTGCAAGTGTTGGTTGGTAACCCACCGCAGATGGCATACGTCCTAACAAGGCAGACACTTCAGATCCGGCTTGTGTGAAACGGAAGATGTTATCTACGAAGAACAGGATGTCTTTTCCTTTACCCTGACCGTCACCATCACGGAAATATTCGGCAATGGTAAGACCACTCAAAGCCACACGCGCACGTGCTCCCGGCGGTTCATTCATTTGTCCGAATACGAATGTAGCCTTGGATTCTTTCAGACCTTCGAGATCCACTTTGCTCAGATCCCATCCGCCTTCTTCCATGCTATGCTTAAAGTTGTCGCCGTATTTCATAATTCCGGCTTCGATCATTTCACGAAGAAGGTCATTTCCTTCACGGGTACGCTCACCTACACCGGCGAACACCGACAAACCTCCATATCCTTTAGCAATATTGTTGATCAATTCCTGAATCAATACCGTTTTACCTACACCGGCACCACCAAACAAACCAATTTTTCCCCCTTTTGCATACGGTTCAATCAAATCGATTACTTTGATTCCTGTAAACAACACTTCGCTCGTAACACTCAGGTTTTCGAACAAAGGTGGTTTTGCGTGAATCGGACGACCATTTGCTTTGCTAACAGCAGGCAAACCATCGATTGGGTCACCGGTAACATTGAACAAACGACCATTGATAGCATCCCCGACAGGCATCACGATATTACGTTCTGTATCAACAACTTCCATGCCGCGAACCAAACCTTCCGTTCCATCCATTGCAATGGTACGAACACTGTCTTCGCCCAAATGCTGCTGAACTTCCAGTACTAAAACATCACCATTTTGACGTTTTAATTCCAATGCGCTATAAATTTCGGGGAGTTTGCCATTGAACTGAACGTCCACAACGGCACCGATCACCTGTTTAACCTTACCAATATTGGCCATAGTAAATGTATTTAAAAAGGGGTTATAATTCAGGGCGCAAAGGTAAGGGGGCAAGAACGATTTGCCAATTTGTAACCCCTGAAATTTTTAAACATTCAACTTTGTACGCGGTTTTCGAACACAGAAAGAAGCATCAGGCCCCTAAAGCCCTTCTTCCAAAAAGAAAACTGATTCAACAAAAGCAGCGCTTATCAGGTGAGCAGGACGTTGAAAACGAACTTCATGATTAAAAAAACACCCGGTTGTAAATTAATAAGCATGCTCATTTACAGGGATAATTTATATCATGTTTCGTTGTATATTAGGGTTCTATATTCGCTCAAATTTACAAAATATGGGTCCTGCCTCCCTGATTGTCTTATTGTTAGCGGCCATCGCCTTTTCCTCCATCGCTATACTTATAGCAAAATTAGTAACACGCAGCACCGTCAATAAACAAAAACTGGAACCTTACGAATGTGGCATCCCTACCAAAGGAAAAACCTGGATACGCCTGAATGTGGGCTATTACCTCTTTGCATTGATATTCCTCATTTTCGATGTGGAGCTTGTTTTTCTCTATCCCTGGGCTGTTGCGGCAAAGACCTCCGGATGGATTGCCCTAGCAGAAATCACTCTGTTCATGCTGATCTTGTTTTTAGGCTTTTTGTATGCACATAAAAAGGGAGCCCTCAAATGGACGTAAACAACCATACCAAACCAGCCCAGTTCCCCGGCGAAATTCACGATACGCCCGGTGGGGGAATTGTCCTCAGCAAACTGGATGAATTGATCAATTGGGCAAGAGCCAATTCGCTTTGGCCTTTAACCTTTGCAACAAGCTGCTGTGGCATTGAAATGATGTCTGTAGCCGCTGCCAAATATGATTTTTCCCGATTTGGATTTGAAGTAGCACGTGCTTCGCCCAGACAGGCCGACGTCATCATTATTGCAGGAACCATCGTTAACAAAATGGCTCCTGTTTTAAAACGTCTGTATGATCAAATGGCAGACCCGAAGTATGTAATCGCAATGGGTGCCTGTGCCATCAGTGGCGGCCCTTTTTTTTACAATACGTATTCTGTCGTCAAAGGAGCAGACCATGTCGTTCCTGTAGATGTTTACATTGCCGGGTGTCCGCCCCGACCGGAAGCGCTCCTGCATGCATTGATCACTTTACAGGGAAAAATTAAAAGTGGTCTGACGCGGGAACAGATTCGTGAACAATACAAATCAGCAGAAACCTAATCTATTAACCAACGCAGTGATGACCAACGATGCCTTAAAAACGGAACTGAGCCAACTGATGCCAACTGCTGAAACGGAGCTATGTGGGGGTTTCATAACGCTGGACATAAATGCTTCGGACTGGCCGCTGCTGGCGCAACAGTTACGGAATACGCAGAATCTGTCTTTTGACTTTTTATTCTGCCTTTCTTGTATAGACTGGAAAACACATCTTACCATGGTGTATCACCTGCGATCCACCACCTTTTTACATGAACTGGTAGTGAAATGCAAGCTGGAAATAACGAATCCTGTTATTGAAACTGTTTCTACAATTTGGCGTACGGCCGAGTTCCATGAACGCGAAGTCTATGAACTCTTTGGCGTTCGATTCAACAACCATCCGGATCTACGATTACTGATCCTTCCCGATGGATGGGAAGGGAAAAACCCGTTAAGAAAAAACTTTGAGGACCCTGTTAATATGATCAAATTATAAGACGAAAGACGAACCTTAACCTAAGGAATGAACCGGAACCATGTACAGACAAACTGAAATCATATCACCCCCCGGCGATTCAACCACGGACCTGAATAACCTGTCCGATAGTGGCGACCTGGTCATCAATGTTGGCCCGCAACATCCGGCCACGCATGGGGTATTGCATTTGGTTATTACACTCAATGGCGAAACCATCAAAAAAGTAGAACCGCACCTGGGTTACATTCATCGCTCGATTGAAAAAATGTGCGAAAGCCTTACCTACCGGCAGTTTATATACGTTACCAGTCGTATGGATTATTTGTCGGCACACATTAACAATCACGCCTGCGCTCTGTGCGTAGAACAAGGGCTGCAACTGGAAATCCCGCGAAGAGCACAGGTGATTCGTGTGATTATGGATGAACTTACACGAATTGCATCTCACGAACTATGGTGGGGCGCCATGGCCATGGATCTGGGCGCATTTACTCCGTTTTTCCACGCGTTCCGGGAACGGGAAGTCATCAACGATATTATGGAAGAGACCTGCGGTGCCCGTTTAACCATGAATTATATGGTTCCCGGCGGTGTTATGATGGATCTGCATCCCAACTTCCAAAAAAGAGTGAAAGCATTCATTCAGCAATACAAGCAAAAGATTCATGAGTACGATGCATTAATTACCGGCAACATCATTTTTCAAAACCGCATGAAAGGGATTGGTTTGATTTCGGCAGCAGACGCAATTGCTTATGGCTGTACGGGTCCGGTTGCAAGAGGGAGCGGCGTAAGTTGCGACATCCGTAAACTCTACCCCTATGAACTGTACAATGAACTGGATTTTGAAGAAGTATTGGAAACAGATGGTGATGCCTTTGCCCGCTACATGGTTCGAATCAAAGAGATGCATCAATCGATCCGAATCATAGAACAGTTGATCGATCATATTCCCGAAGGAGATTTTCAGGCAAAAACCAAGGCCGTATTAAACCTTCCGACAGGCGAATACTATCAAAAAGTTGAAACAGCACGAGGCGAAC
>CANGQQ010000085.1 GCA_947456025.1 Chitinophagaceae bacterium
AAGTTGCTGCTGAACAAATTGAAACCGGCATCATTCCTATTGCGGTTGTAATTCAGATTCCCGTTAAGTGTAACAACCGGCAATCGTTGTAAAGCCAGTTCTCTTTTTTGTTGAAATAAAACCATCATCTGACTTTGCGCAACCAGCAGGTCGAAGTTTTTGGATAACAGTTGCGACTGATAGCCGGCATAGTCCGGACTTGTTCCCGGTTCCGGTGCAGCAATTACGTCAAACGGAGTTGTCGGTTTTCGTCCCAGCAAATGATTGAATTGTGTTTTGGCTAATTGCAGATTGTTTTCCAGTGTCAGTAAATTGGCACGTTGCAGATTGTGGTCAACCTGTGCCTGTAAGAGATCGGTTTTGGGACTTGTACCAATACGGAAACGATCTTCTGCAATTTTTTTACGTTCTTCCAAATAGTTCAGCGTTTCGCGCAATGCGGTGATTTGTTGTTTTAACTGAACGATTTCATAATAAGCAGTCAGCACTTCATAGGCTGTGATGGTTACTTGTCTTTTGAAATTCAGTTCTCCGATCAGTTCTAGCTCTTCCAAACGTTTTTTTGTTGCAAACATTTGCATGCCGTTGAAGATGCGCCAGTTGATTGAAAGTCCGGCAGCCATATTGCGTAAAATCGCATCGTTCCGCTTGATGTTGGTGCCGTTGGCTAGTCGTTGTTCCAGATCGTTGGAAGCAATACCTGTTTGTGATTGCACTGTAATTTGCGGCCACAATCCCGCCGCACTCCAGCTGTTTCCAATAGCGGAAGTTTGGCTTGCATTTTTTTCGATTCGTATGCGGAAATTGTGTTCCAGGGCCTCTTGCAATGCAACCTCCGGCGTTAGTAACGGAGCCTGTGCTAAGGCCATCGAATTAATCAGCAAGATGATCGATAACAGCTTCAGTTTCTTCGGCATGTACGTTGATTTTGGAGGAAGAAAGAAATGAATACATGGCAGGAATGACGAACAGTGTAAGCAGCAACGAAAACAGGATCCCACCTGTAATAACGATCCCCAAGGGTATCCGGCTCGTTGATGCTGCACCCAGCGATAATGCTAAGGGTAAAGCGCCCAGGCACATCGCCAAACTGGTCATCAAAATGGGACGAAGTCGCATAGAAGCTGCTTCGATAACGGCATTAAAGCGATCCATGCCGGCTCTTTTTTTCCTGTTGGCAAACTCTACAATGAGAATTCCGTTTTTTGTAACCAGTCCTATCAGCATGATCATTCCGATCTGTGAAAAAATATTCAAAGTTTGGTCAAACATCCAAAGCGCCAGTATCGCACCTGCCAGTGCCGGCGGAACGGTCAGCATAATGATAAACGGATCCATGAAGCTCTCAAATTGCGCTGCCAATACCAGATAAATCAACAGCAGTGCCAGTAAAAACGCAAACAGGGTATTGCCCGAACTTTCGGCAAAATCACGTGAGCTGCCACTAAGTGATGTGCTGAAACTTTCGTCAAGCAGACGTTTTGAAATTTGTTCCATTTCACGAATGCCGTCTCCAATGGTTTTACCGGGCGCGAGTCCGGCACTGATGGTTGCCGAACGATACCGGTTGAAATGATAGAGGGTGGGAGGTGTGGTTGTTTCGGTAATCGTTACAAACTGATCCAGTGAAAACAAACGGTTGGCGTTATTACGTACATACAGGTTTTTCAGATCTGTAGGGTCGTCACGACTGGAACGACGTACTTGCCCCATGACCTGATATTGCTTTCCTTCACGTGTAAAATAACCCAAACGTCGGTTGCTGAGTGCAAGCTGCAGCGTTTCAGCGATCGTACGCATGCTGATACCCGATTGACCGGCTTTCAACCGGTCGATGGTAATGCGCAATTCCGGTTTGTTGAATTTTAAATCGGCATCTACACCCGCAAAGACCGGATTTTTTTGTGCTTCCTCCAGAAAACGGGGCAGCAGTTCTTTGATTTTTTCAAAGTTGTTATGCTGGATCACAAATTGTACGGGTAATCCTCCGCGCCGACTGACCGAAATCGTTTGCTCCTGAATGGCAAAAGCTTTCACATCGGTATACAGAGGGAGATTGCGGTTGATCATCGTAACGATCTCCTGCTGACTCCTGTTTCGGTTATTCGGCTCTGTTAGTACCGATCGAATGAATCCCGTATTGACGGAACCCGAGCCTGTAAAGCCGGGCGCCGTAACCGATAGAACGACGTTGCTTTCCGGAACCGAATCCAGTACCAGTTGCGTGAGTTCTTCCAGATAACGGTCCATTGCGTCAAAACTTGTTCCCTCAGGAGCTGTAACCGCCAGCCGGAATTGACTGCGGTCTTCCAGCGGAGCCAGTTCCCCGGGTAGTTCTTTGCCAATGAAGTAAATGGCCCCCAAACAAAGTGCAAGAATGAAAACAGCAGTAATACGGAATCGCATAAACCCTCGCAAGAGAGAATTGTATCCGTTTTCAAGAGCCACAAAAAACGGTTCAGTAACACGGTAGAACCATCCATGACGGTGATCGCCTTTTCGGGAAAGAAATACGGTAAGAACGGGTGTTAAACTCAATGAAACGAATGCTGAAATCAGTACAGCACCGGCAACAACAATTCCAAATTCACGAAACAACCGACCGGTAAAACCTTGCAGAAAAATGATGGGTAAGAACACCACCGCAAGCGTAATCGATGTGGCGATGACAGCAAAGTAAATTTCCTTACTTCCTTCACGGGCCGCTTTGTATTTGTTAAGCCCCCGTTCCATTTTTTTGAAAATATTTTCCGTGACCACAATCCCGTCATCAACCACAAGCCCTGTTGCCAGAACAATGGCCAATAAGGTGAGGATGTTGATGGTGAAACCCGCAAGATACATGATGAAAAATGCGCCAATCAACGATACAGGAATGTCGATGAGCGGACGAATGGCAATGATCCAGTCTCGGAAAAATAAAAAGATGATGAGGACTACCAATGCAAAGGCAAGAATCAAAGTCTCCTTGACTTCATTGATCGATTTCCTTACAAACTGTGTTTGATCCAGCGCAATGTTCAGTTGCATTCCGGTGGGTAATTCCTTTTGAATTTGATCGTAACGTTTGTAAAACTCATCTGCAATAGCAATGTAATTGCTTCCGGGTTGCGGAACCAATGCCAGCGCAATCATGGGTACTCCACTTTCTTTTAGTATCGTTTCTTCATTTTCCGGCCCCAGTACAGCAGTGCCCACATCACGAAGCAGAATATTTCGTCCCGCTGTTGTTTGAACAACAAGGTTGTTGAAGTCATCCTCCGTTTGTAAACGTCCGAAAGTGCGTACCGTCAATTCGGTTGTATTGCCGGCAATTTTACCACCCGGCAATTCAATGTTTTCATTTTCGAGGGCTTGCTGAATATCCTGAAGCGTAAGTCCATAAGCCAATAGTTTTTCCGGTTGCAACCAGATGCGCATGGCGTATTTTTTTTCTCCCCAGATGATCACATTGCTGACGCCAGGAATGGTTTGGATTCGTTCCAAAAGATTGTTGTTGGCATATTCTGTCAATTGGAGGGCATTCATCCGGTCGCTTTGAACCGTCATTGACAGGATAGGATCGCTGCTTGCATCGGCTTTCGTGACCACAGGCGGAGCGTCCAGATCCGATGGAAGCGATCGGACGCTCTGTGAAACTTTATCACGCACATCGTTAGCTGCTTCTTCCAGATTGGAGCCCAATTCAAATTCAACTGTGATATTACTGGTCCCCTGACTGCTCCCCGAACTGATATTTTTTACGCCGGCAATGCCATTGATCGCTTTTTCAAGAGGCTCCGTAATCTGCGATTCCATAACGTCGGCATTGGCGCCCGGATACAACGTACGTACATTGATGACAGGAGGATCGATGGCCGGATAATCGCGTACGCCCAGGAACCGAAAGCCAATCACGCCAAAAAGAATGATGATGATGTTCATCACCAGAGCCAGAACAGGTCGTTTGAGACTGAGTTCACTAATAGTCATGGTTGTACGACTTTGGATAATTGAACGTTACTTCCGGGTTGCAGGCTCATCAATCCGGAAGTGATGACTGTGTCGCCGGCCGTAACGCCGGTTCTTATTTCCACAAAAGCACTGTCGCGTGCGCCCGTAGTTACATCTGTGAAAACAGCAGTCCCACTTTTATAAAGAATGATTTTTTTCCCGCGAGCCTGAGCAATCAGAGCTTGTGACGGTACCAGTACAAGCGGACGGGAGGCCGTAAAGTCCATAACGACTCTTGCAAACAAACCGGCATACAACGTTGGTGAAGAAGTTTCCACACGGCAACGCACTTCCAATCCTCTTGTTGTTTCGTTTAATGCCGTTTCCAGCGCATATACCCGTGCGGGAAAGGTTTGTTCTCCGGTCTCGGTTTGAAAATGGATGAGTTGTCCATTTTTTATGTCTGCTGCATATTTTTCAGGAACAGTAAACTGCAGTTTGAGGGTTTGTACCTGGCGGATGGTTGTAAGCAACGTTGCCGGAGTGACATACGCACCAACTGAAACCGTCCGAAATCCAAGCTGTCCGCTGAAAGGTGCACGGATCTCTGTTTTTGTGATTTGTGTTTTGGTCAGTTCGATATCGGCTTTCAGATTGTTTACCTGTAAATAACTGAGATCGTATTCCTGTTGTGAAAGGCCATTGATCTGTAAGAGTTCACGGTTGCGTTCTTCCGTTTTTTGTGCAATCTGTAATTGGATCTGTAATTTTTTCAACTGCGCCTGTAAGTCGCTGTCGTATAATTTAACCAGCAACGTACCCGCCTGTACGAAAGTTCCTTCTTGTATATAAAGTCCTGTGATTTTTCCGGAAAGTTCCGAATGTAAGGTTACTTCCTCCATGGGCAGTAAGGTGCCGGGTAGTTCAAGGATTTGTCGGATGGTTCCTGAAGCTGCACGATAAGCGGTAACAGGAGCATTCGGCTTTTCTTTCCGGCCGGGTGCGACATTCTTGTTTTTATGGCTGCATGCTGAGAAGATGAGCCCAAAACAAACGGGTATCAAAAGCAATCTGTTCATTGGTTCCGCAAAGGTAACGAATCGATTGAGCCTAAATACAGCTATACCGAAAGGAGGCGTTGAAAAGGAGTGCGTAGCAAAAGAACCTAAGAGGAAGCAGGCCTGGTCACCACTTTGAGGTATTGTTTAATTCGGTGTGCCTGGAAAATCAGCTCCGTTCGGTCGTTGCCAATAACCGTTACATGTCCCATTTTTCGACCGGGTTTGGTTTGCTCTTTTCCATACAGGTGAACAAATGCATGCTCCATCTGTAACACTTCGTTCAGCCCCTCGTAATGAGCAGGTCCGCTATGTCCTTCTTCTCCAACCAGATTGATCAAAACCGAAGGTAAAATGGGATCGGTACAGCCCAACGGATAATTGAGCATGATGCGCCACAGCATATCGAATTGCGAGGCGTAATTGCCTTCAATACTGTGATGCCCACTGTTATGAACGCGGGGTGCTGTTTCATTCACCAGTACTTCGCCGTTTTTGTCGATAAACAACTCAACGGCAAATAGTCCGGGTGATTGAAAATTCCGTACTACAGCCATGGTGATGGCTTCGGCTTTATAAAACAGACTCTCGGGTAATAGCGCAGGGGCAATTTGATAGTCCAGCAAGTTGAGTCGGGGATCAAAGACCATTTCGGCAGGCGGATACAACGTAATGGATCCATCTTGAGCTACGGCAGCGATCATTGAAATTTCCTGTGCGATGTCCACTAGTTTTTCAAGGACGGATGGTGCATCAAATCCCCGATCCAGATCGGCTTGAGACCGGAGCAGTTCTACACCTTTACCGTCGTAGCCGCCCATTCCCAGTTTGTGTGCTGCCGGTAAAAAAGCGGCTTGTGCTTTCAGTTCATCGCGGTTCTGTGTAATAACAAAATCGGAAGTGGGAATTTGATGCCGACGATAATAGGCTTTTTGATCAATTTTGTTTTTGATGGTTCGCAGGGCGGATGCTTTGGGGAATACCCGAACGCCTTCCTGTTCCAGTTGTTCCAAGGCATCGACATTAACGGATTCAATTTCAATGGTCAGCAGGTCCAGACCTTTACCAAAACGATAAACCGTTTCGTAATCACGGATGTCACCCAATGTGAAATGATGACAAAGATGAGCCGAGGGGCACTGTGCATCGTTTTCAAGTACATACGTTTCTACCGGATAGTTGGCTGCGGCTTGAAGGAGCATACGGCCCAATTGTCCGCCTCCCAGGATTCCTGCTTTTAACATGCCGCAAAGATAGGGCTGCCGAAAAAAAGAAAATCACACAGAATGACGTTGGCTTTTCGGATTCCGTTGTTTTTGTTTTAAATTTGTTCCATGCTTCCCGATTATTCACACAAGCTGTTTGCCGATAAACGAAACGGCTATCCTTTGCTGATGCAAGTATTGGCAACCGATGTCTGTGCCTAAACAGGCTCTTTTTTTGCTTTCCATTGATTCCTTTTTTTATTATTTTAAACAGATTGCTTTATGTCAGTTCAATCCACGATTCAGCCGGTTCAAACGGCTACAACCGATTTTCTTCCTTTGCAAGGAACCGATTATGTAGAATTTTATGTAGGCAATGCCAAACAGGCAGCACATTATTATATCTCCGCTTTCGGCTTTCAACCGATTGCTTATCTGGGTCCCGAAACGGGTCATAAAGACCGTGCGAGTTATGTTGTTCGTCAGAACAAACTCACTTTTGTGCTAACAACACCGATTCGCTCCGGAAACGAAATGGCCGATCATGTTTACAAGCATGGCGATGGTGTGAAGGTGTTGGCGTTAAAAGTAGAAGACGCAACATCCGCATGGGAAGAAACTACGAAAAGAGGTGGAAAAAGTTATCTCGCACCTGTAAAATTAACAGATGGTAACGGGGAGTTGGTCATGAGTGGGATTCATACGTATGGTGATGTGGTTCATCTTTTTATCGAACGTAAAAATTATCAGGGGCCCTTTATGCCCGGCTATCGTGCCTGGAGCAATCCGTATTTCAAAACCGAAGAAACCGGTTTGTTGTATGTAGATCATTGCGTGGGCAATGTAAGCTGGAACCAGATGAATCCCTGGGTCGCATTTTATCAGGATGTGATGGGATTCCGGAACATTCTTTCCTTTGATGACAATGACATTTCTACGGAATATTCGGCCTTGATGAGTAAGGTTATGAGCAATGGTAATGGGTATGTAAAATTCCCGATCAATGAACCTGCTGAGGGCAAGAAAAAATCACAGGTGGAAGAGTACCTTGATTTTTACAACGGCGAAGGCGTACAACATGTGGCAATGGCGACCAATGATATCGTAGCCACTGTGCATGCGCTACGCAGTCGTGGGGTAGATTTTTTACAGGTTCCAACTTCTTATTACGATGACTTGCTGGATCGTGTAGGACATATCGACGAAGATCTGGAGCCGCTGAAAGAACTGGGTATCCTCGTAGATCGGGATGATGAAGGGTATCTCTTACAGTTGTTTACCAAACCCGTAGAAGATCGACCTACGTTGTTCTTTGAAATCATCCAGCGAAAAGGTGCCAAAAGCTTTGGAAAAGGAAATTTCAAAGCCTTGTTTGAAGCGATCGAACGGGAACAGGAAGCAAGAGGCAATCTCTGATTTCTTACAATCAATTTGAACAGCCCCCAAAAGGGGCTGTTTTTTGTTTGAGTCGGCATAATGGAATCGCAGTTCAGATATCGGAAGTGCAAGGTTTGTGATTAAATCATCGTTATATCTTGAAAATGAAATATTTTTGTCAGTAGGTCGTTATCCTAACACGGTATGGGTTCAAAAACATTTTTCTTTTCGCTGTATATGTTGCTGATGCTGGGATCAGCATCTGCTCAGTTGTCGAATGAAGAAATGCCCCGTCGCAACATCAAGCTGACCTCCTTATTTTCCAAAGTGGAAGATTCCCTGAAACATGAATTTAAAGCGAAAGGATTGGAATGGCCTGCCCGTTACATGTTCATTCGCTCATTCAAATACGAAAAGCAACTGGAAGTTTGGGTGAAAAACCAGTGGAACGAACCTTTTCGGATGTTTAAGATCTATAAAGTTTGTGCTTCTTCCGGCACTTTTGGTCCTAAGCGTCGTGAAGGTGATCGCCAAATTCCCGAAGGTTTTTACTACATCAATGAGTTCAAACCCAACAGCAATTACCATCTGGCACTGGGTATCAATTATCCCAATGCATCCGATCAATTGCTCAGTGACCCTAATAAACCGGGGGGTGAAATTTATATACATGGCAACTGCGTAACGGTGGGATGTCTGCCACTTACGGATTCGCTCATTGAGCAAGTCTACCATCTTGCTTCCGTTGTACGTAATCAGGGTCAGGATTTTATTCCGGTACATATTTATCCGCATCGGTTTGATCATCCTGCATCCAGACAGGCTTTTTTACAGAAAACGCAAACGAAGCCGGATGTACAACAATTTTCAACCCAGTTGCATACGGCCTATGATTTTTTTGAGGATACCCACCTTTTGCCGGCCATTCTGATTGATCATAAAGGCGGATACGTTGTAGCAACAGATCCGCAAGCACCCAAAGTACAGCGTGTTAAGATCATTGAACCGCAATCGCCCAAAGATCCTTATGAAGCAGTCTCATTGGAGGAGAAACCGGATGTGGTTCCACTTCCTAAAAATGGTAATGCAGCATTGCAAAAGTGGTTATTTCAATTGAGTAATGAACTGATTCCGTTTCTGGAAGGCCGTTCATCCGTATCGGTACAAGTCGAGTTTATTGTAGATTCGGAAGGCAATACCAAGCTGGTACGCATTCTCAAAGGAGGAACCGCTTCCATGAATCCACGAATAACCGAGCGCTTTGAACGTGAATTGAAATGGACGCCGGCACTCAAAAGCAATAAGGCCGTTCAGGTACGGATGAAACAGAACATCAATATCGCTGCTCCCGAAGATTTATAAATCAAAAGTCATCTCAAACTTTCCAAAGGAAGTACTTTGGATTTAACGCATGAAGCATTTGAAATTGCATATACTTTTAGTTGGATGCATGATTTCAAATCTTGTATGCGCACAAATTTCGGGGGTGATCAATTCCTATTATCAGGTTACTGATTTTGTGCCCACTTATAATGGTTTGCGGGTGCTTAATGTTTCCGGTTTGGCTAATCAGGACCGCGTACTCATTCTTCAAACGAAAGGGGCTTCTATACTTTCTGCAAACAATACATCCTTTGGCGATTTGGATAATTTGAGTGACGCAGGTAAATATGAATTTGCTACGATCTGCGGTTTCCTGAATGATACAGTCATTTTTGAAAAACAACTGCTCAACACCTATGATTATACACAATCGGTACAACTGGTTCGTATTCCTGTTTACAACGATGTAACCATTAATGGAACCTTGTTGCCACAGCCCTGGAATCCTGTTACAGGAACCGGTGGTGTGGTGGCTCTGATTGCCAACGGCGTGATCACGCTGAATGCTGATGTGAATGCGGATGGTGCAGGTTACAGAGGTGGAACCTTATACAACTTTGTTACTCCATCATATACCTGTGTTTCGACGTCTGCCTCCGATTACTTCTATGCGGATCCCATTGCTTCACCCGGTTTTTTACATCCCATTCGTGTAAACAATGGTGCCGAAAAAGGAGAGGGAATTGCTGCTTTTATGACCGGTCGTAAATATGGAAAAGGAAAACAGGCGAACGGGGGCGGTGGTGGTAACAATCACAATGCCGGAGGTGGAGGTGGTGCCAATTATGGAAGCGGCGGCAGGGGCGGAACCTTGGGTGGAACCTCCTCTACCTGTGGAGGGAATGATCCCGGTTTGGGAGGGTTGAGTTTGAGTGGACAAGGGTATAGTATTTTACAAAACCGGATCTTTCTCGGGGGTGGCGGTGGCGCCGGACATCAAAACAACGGTGTTGGTACTCCGGGAGGTAACGGCGGCGGCATTGTGTTTATACAGGGACTTGAGATTGTAGGTAATGGTCACACTATTTCGGCCAATGGTACAACGGGAACCAATGCCTCCAATTCCATTCCTCCGGAAGCTACCGGCGACGGAGGTGGCGGAGGTGGAGCCGGGGGAACGATTTTATTGAATGTCCTCAATTATACATCGGCCCTACAGATAGAAGCCGGGGGAGCTGCCGGAAGCAATTCCGGATTTATGAACCTATGCTCGGGTCCCGGAGGAGGAGGTGGTGGTGGCGTGGTATGGTCTAATCTCGCTTTGCCTTTAAATGCAACGGCTTCAGTTAGCGGGGGGGC
>CANGQQ010000086.1 GCA_947456025.1 Chitinophagaceae bacterium
GAGGTTGACACGTTGGAACGTGTGGAGATTTTAAGGCAGTTGCGTTTGGGCACCATTGATGTTTTGGTAGGCGTCAACCTGTTGCGTGAGGGACTGGACTTGCCGGAAGTGACCCTGGTGGCCATTCTGGATGCCGATAAAGAAGGGTTCTTGCCGAATGAAAAAAGTCTGACCCAAACTGCAGGACGTGCCGCACGTAATGTGGAGGGTCTGGTTATTTTCTACGCCGATAAAATGACCGATAGCATGCGGCGTACCATTGAAGAAACCAACCGCAGGCGCGAAAAACAAATCGCTTTTAATATCGAACATGGCATCACACCCAGGACAGTGAAAAAATCAGTGGAGCAGGTGATGAAGCAAACATCGGTGCTCGACATCAAAGGGTTTGATGCGTCCCGTCCCTATGCCCTTGGTGCCGATCAGGGTCTGGTACATGCTGCGGAAGACCAGCAGGTCTATCAAACCATTCCGCAAATGGAAAAAGCCATCAAGCAAACTAAAAAGCAAATGGAGCAAGCCGCTAAAGACCTCGACTTCATGGAAGCGGCCCGTTTGAGAGACGAGATGTTTGCGCTCCAGAAACAACTCGAAGCAATGAAACGATAACAGCCTGTTTGCTTCCCAACGCTTGACGGGGTGCGACCGGAATTGATACGTGGTTGCGGGTTGGTTCGTACCCGCAAAACCGTTGATGCGCTTCGTTTCAAACAGTTTTCCTATCTTCAATAGGATCAAAAACGCATCTATGTTTGTCTTTGCCTTGTTCAATTTAAAAGGAGGAGTTGGTAAAACAGCCTCTTGTGTGAATCTTGCTTATTTAGCCGCCAAAGATGGATACCGCACCCTGTTATGGGATATCGATCCGCAAGGAGCCACTTCTTTTTATTACAAGATGAAGCCGAAACAAAAAGTATCCATTAAAGATCTGGTGGGTAAGGATGCTGTTTTGGAAGAGCATATCATGGCTACCGAATACGAACAGCTGGACATCATACCGGCCGATGTTACGGCGAAGGCTTTTGATACCATGCTGGAAGAAATGAAGACCTCGCGTAAACGATTGAGCGCTGTGTTGAAACCGTTGAAACAAGACTATGATTTTGTGTTCATTGATTGTCCGCCGGGACTCTCTTCCCTCTCCGAAAATATTTTCAACGTAGCGGACTTGGTGGTGATGCCGGTGATTCCAACAACCCTGTCGGTTCGTACCTATCACATGGTAAAAGATTATTTCAAAGAGAAAGATATTGATCTTAAAAAGATGACCTGCTTTTTTACGATGGCCGATTTGCGTCGTACCATGCACAATGATGTGATGGATGAATTGTATAAAGACAAACGCTTCTTTGAACATTACATTCCCTATTTAAGTGATGTTGAAAAAATGGGCGTCAATAAGGCACCGTTGGAGTCATTTGCACGCAGCAGTTATGCAGCAGAATGTTACCGCGCCTTGTGGGAAGAAATTAAAGAAGGCGTGTTGTAATCCTTGTCCCGCCTGCATCGTAGAATTACGGACGCACTAAAACGTGGTTCCACTTAATTTTAAAAAAAGTTTAAATTCTCTTTGATATTTCAATGAGAATTGTATCTTTGTCTTGTCCTATTTTTTAAAATCCAAAATTCCAAAGACATGAAAAAACCATTGCGTTTCTTCTCGTTTGTATTTTTCCTTTTTGCTATTTACCTGAACATTTTTTACAAAGAAGATTCTTTCCTGGCGCGTATTGCTTCCGGAAGAACTGTTACTGCTAAAGAACAAACTGCAGCCCAGTTGAAACAGGCGAAGCCGTCTGAAAACGAACTCGCAGAGGTAAAAAGTAAGTAATTACACCATTGAAAAGTTGATTGATACCGGCTCATGCGGGTAGGTGTGCATCGTATGCGCATACTGCAAGTGTCATGCCGGATCAAAAGGGGAAAGGTGTGTGTTGTTGCAAGCTGTTGTTGCAACGATATAGTTATACGTGTGCGCACTCCCGCTTTTCAATGTTGTTTACATTGTTTTGTCAGCATCCTGCCGGCTAATCCGTACCCTATCATTTTGCTGCCGGTGGTGAATTTTCTCATAATGTAAGTTTTGAGGAGGTGGTTTCTACCACCTCCAATTCTTGCTTGTATCCATTGTTGATTTTTGTTATCGGCTGCATCGCACGAAACGGGTTGAACTTTATTACCTTAGCGGCATGTCCGATAAAAAACTTTTTCTGATCGATGCGTTGGCACTTGTGTTTCGCGCTTACTATGCATTGATCCGCAATCCACGCATCACATCCAAGGGGAGAAATACCAATGCGCAATTTGGTTTCACCAATGCCCTGATCGATCTCATCAACAAACAAAAGCCATCGCACATGGCGGTGTGTTTCGATACCAAAGCTCCAACCGAACGTCATACAGATTTCGCCGATTACAAAGCCAATCGTCAGGAAGCGCCCGAAGATCTGCTTGAAGCCATTCCCGATATCAAAAAAATTATTACGGCTTTCAATATTCCCGTTCTTGAAAAAGATGGCTTTGAGGCCGATGATCTGATTGGTACACTCAGTCAGCAAGCTGCACGGGCAGGTTATGATGTGTACATGGTGACGCCGGATAAAGACTACGGTCAACTGGTAACCGATCAGATCAAAATTTACAAACCCGGTTATCAGGGTGGTGATGCCGAAATTCTGGGTCCGGAGGACGTTTGTAAAAAATGGAATATTCAATCGGTCCACCAGGTCATTGACATGTTGGGCATGATGGGCGATGCTGTAGACAATATTCCCGGCATACCCGGCGTGGGTGAAAAAACGGCCGCTAAATTATTGTCCGAATACGGAAGTCTGGAAAACGTGTTGGAACACGCTTCGGAAATCAAGGGTAAAATGGGCGAAAAAATTGCTGCCGGAAGAGACCTGGCCGTGATGAGCAAAAAATTGGCAACCATCATCACCAATGTGCCGGTAGCTTTTCATGAGGAAGATTTTCAGTTGAAAGAATGGAACCGCGAAGCCCTCATTGAAGTCTTTACGGAGTTGGAATTCAAAGCGATCAGTCAGCGTTTGTTGGGTGAAACCATTGCTTTACCCGGTAGGAAATCCAATTTGGAAAAAGAGATTCCAACAGGCGTTCAAACCGATTTGTTTGGCAATCCGGTTCCGGTGAAAAATACAGTACCGGCTAAGGATCAGGAATCGCAGCAATGGGATTCCGTTGCGGAAGAGGAGCCTGGTGAGCGAACTGTTGTTGCGGAACATACAATTCTAAATACACCGCACACCTATGAGGTGGTTTCGGGAACAACGGCCATACGTCAGTTGGTTGAACAGTTGCAGGCGCACCGTGAAATCTGTTTTGATACCGAAACAACCGGTCTCGACGCTAATGATTGCGAACTGGTGGGCTTGAGTTTTTCGACAGAACCGCATCATGCCTATTATCTGCCTTGTCCGGCCGACCGTGAAGCAACGCTGCAGTTGTTATCGGAATTGCAGCCTTTGTTTGCTGTCACCGATCGGATTTGGATTGGTCAGAATATCAAATACGATCTTCTGGTTTTGAAATGGTATGGTGTAGAGCTGATGGGATCGTTGTTTGATACCATGCTGGCCCATTATGTGATTGAACCGGAAGGGAAGCGCAGCATGGATTTGTTAAGTGCACAATACCTCCATTATCAACCGATTTCCATTGAAACACTGATCGGAAAAAAAGGAAAGACACAGGGTACCATGCGCGATGTGGAAGTGGAAAAAGTGGCGGACTATGCGGCTGAGGACGCCGACATCACCTTACAACTGAAACAGGCCTTTGCTCCTATGTTACAGGAAAAGGAAGTGGAAAAGGTTTTTTATCAGGTGGAAAATCCGTTGGTTAAAGTCCTTACGGCTATGGAATTTGAAGGCATACGGGTGGATACCCGGTTTTTGAATGAATATTCCGCTCAGCTTGAAATACAGGCAAAGGAAGCAGAACAAAACGTGTTTCAATTGACCGGATTGAAATTCAATCTTGCGTCGCCCAAACAATTGGGAGAAGTGTTGTTTGAACATTTAAAACTTGATCCCAAAGCGAAAAAAACAAAAACAGGTCAGTATGCTACAGGCGAAGACGTCTTGTCGAAGCTGGCGCATATCAGTCCGGTCGTAGCCGAAATTCTCGCCTATCGTGAATTGACGAAATTAAAATCAACCTACGTAGACGCCTTGCCGAAGTTGATCAACCGTAAAACAGGGCGTGTGCATACAACCTACGGACAAGCAGTTGCCGTTACCGGTCGTCTTGCCAGCAACAACCCCAATTTGCAAAACATACCCGTCCGGACCGAACGTGGCAAGGAAATAAGGAAAGCGTTTGTTCCGCGTGATGAGAATCATGTTTTGTTGAGTGCCGACTATTCGCAAATTGAATTGCGGATCGTGGCGGCCATCAGCGGCGATCCTGCCATGTGCGAAGCGTTTATACAAGGGAAAGACATTCATACCGCAACGGCCGCAAAAGTGTATAAAGTGGAGGAGAACGATGTAACGAAGGAGA
Organism: Chitinophagaceae bacterium; assembly: GCA_947456025.1. Classification (GTDB taxonomy): domain Bacteria; phylum Bacteroidota; class Bacteroidia; order Chitinophagales; family Chitinophagaceae; genus Lacibacter. Next base: position 4,525 of record CANGQQ010000086.1, read on the forward strand.
TGCGCTACAAAGCCAAGAGCGTTAACTTCGGGATCATCTACGGACAGGGAGCTTTTGGGCTGGCCGATAATCTTGGTATCAGTAGGACCGAAGCCAAAGAGATCATTGACAACTACAAGCGTGAATTTGCCGGCATTCAGAAATACATGGATGATACCATCAATTTTGCACGGGAGCACGGCTATGTGCAAACCCTCATGGGACGCAAACGCTGGCTGCGCGATATCAATTCTTCCAATTTTACCGTAAGGGGATTTGCCGAACGAAATGCCATTAACTCACCCATTCAGGGAACGGCTGCCGATATGATCAAATTGGCCATGATCAAAACCTACAATACGCTGAATCAAAGTCATTTGAAGAGTAAAATGATTCTTCAGGTACACGATGAGTTGTTGTTTGATGTAGTGCGTGGCGAAGAAGAAGCGATGAAAGCACTCGTGCTGGATTGTATGCAAAGCGCGATGCACCTCCCCAACGGCGTACCTGTGATTGCAGAGGCCGGAACAGGAATCAACTGGCTGGAGGCGCACTGATAAAGAGCTGGTCGATAAGCTGACACGTGCACAACGAGAACGTATCTTTGTACGATGCAACCCACATTGATTTATTGTTACGATGCCTACTGCGGTTGGTGCTACGGATTTAGCCCGGTCATAAAAAAAATTGCGGAAACTTATCAGTCGCGGTTTCATACCGAAGTGTTGAGTGGTGGTATGGTTTTGCCGGAACATCCGGTACATATTAGCGCTACCGCCGATTACATTCTCGGGGCCTACAAACAAGTGGAAGAACTGACAGGAGTTGAGTTTGGTGCCGATTACCTCTGGCATCTTCAGCATCCCGATCAGAGCGACTGGTATCCCTCTTCCGAAAAGCCTGCCATTGCCCTCTGTATTTTTAAGGATCTGCTGCCTTCAAGACAAGTGGAGTTTGTAGCCGATCTGCAGTACAGTCTCTATTACGAAGGTCGCGATCTTACCGACGATGAAGCCTACCGGCATCTCCTGGAAAAATACGAACTGGATCCCGAGGCCTTCTATGAGCGTTTAAAAAGTGAAGTGTACAAGGCACAGGCCTACTATGAGTTTCAATTGTGTAAACAGTTGCAGGTTACAGGCTTTCCGCAAGTGTTACTGCAGGTATCGGAATCCAAGTTTCATTTGCTGGCAAGAGGATATACGCCCTATGATACATTGACAAAACGAATCGAACTGGTGCTCGCCGAACTTGAAAATCATTTGTACAACTAATAGCTATGATTCTTACCATCACACTCAATCCCTGTATCGATAAAAGTACACAGTTGCCCCAACTGAAACCCGAAGCCAAACTCCGTTGCTCGGAAGTCGTTAATGAACCCGGTGGCGGTGGCATTAATGTGAGCAAGGCCTTGAAAAAACTGGGAGCCTCTTCCGTAGCCTTGTTTCCTTCCGGCGGACATAACGGGAATATGCTTTGTTCGCTGCTGAATGAGGAAGGCATTGTTTATCATGCCGTTGACACCAATGTGGAAACCCGTGAGAACTGGGTGGTACTGGAAGCATCCACCAATCACCAGTTTCGGTTCACCTTTCCGGGTCGTGCCGTACAGGAGGAAACGATCAAGTCGTTGATCGATCAGATTCGCAATTTTACGCCTACGTTTGTTGTGGCCAGTGGCAGTTTACCGCCGGGATTGCCCGATTATTTTTATGGTCTCATTGTCAAGAATGCAACAGCCGTTGGTGCAAAATGTATCGTGGACACCAGTGGTCCGGCATTGCAGGCGCTCAAGGGCAAGCATACCTATTTGATCAAACCCAATATTAGCGAGTTGTGTAAAATGTTGAACGTGGAGCAACTGGAAAAAAAGGAAGTGGCTGATGCGGCTCAACAGGCAATTCTGGATGGCTATGCACAAGTTATGGTAGTGAGTATGGGTCCGGACGGTGCCTGGCTGGTCAGCAAGGACGAAAGACATTTTGCTTCGGCTCCTTCTGTTGAAAAGCGCAGTACCGTTGGTGCCGGCGATAGTATGGTAGCGGGCATTACGTATATGCTGCAACAGGAGCGCCCATTGGAAGAAGCGCTGCGCTTTGGGGTAGCTTGTGGAAGCGCTGCCACCATGAATCCCGGGACACAACTGTTTCACAAAGAAGATGTGATGCGCCTGTTTACTACGATGAATGGACCGTTTTCACGCTAGGTTTATTTCCTGATCGTTGAAAAGGTTTCGTGCGTTGGTTTAAAAATTCAAGTTCAATGAAATCATCTCTGCGTAACTTCGCTAAAAATTTACTCATGCAGAAATACGTATGCTGGTTCTTGCTGGTGCTGTTGTGTTTCATGTTGCCGGAAATTAGTCCGGCTCAATGTTCCCTTTGTACCAAAACAGCATCGCAACTGGGTGAAAAGCCGGCTGCCGCTCTCAATTCTGCGATCATTTACCTGATGGCGGCTCCCTTTGCCATTATAGGATTTATTGCCTGGCGCTGGTGGAAAGGAAATCGGGAAGAAAATTAAATTTCCTCCGATTGTTGATTCCGATGCTTTGCCTGTACTTCCTCCAGCTTGTGTGATCCATCGCAAAAAGGTGGATTTTTCGTGTGTTTACACTGACAAAGCCATACCGTTTCATCTTTTTCGGCATTGATTTTTAAGCTGCGGTAAGGCATTACCGTTGTACCGTTCTCTTCATACCAGGTTGCCTTGTGTTTTCCGTCGCAAAACGGTTGTTTATCGCTGAGGCCGCAGGTGCACCAGGAATAGGTTTTTCCGGCTTCCAGTTTGACCTCGGCAGGTTGACATTTCGCGGCTTTAGGGAGTTGATGATTTAATTCCATGGTTTTTGTTTTTGTTTCAAATCAATCGGTAATCTTTTGAAGCAGTTCTCGCTGCTTTTGTAATAACAAGTGAAATTAATGAATCGCGATCGTTTGTCTTTGATTTTTTCACCAGCGACACCTTCTTTGAATACGAATCGGCGTATAAAATACGTAACATCTGATGACCCGATGCTTCAGCTTAGAAAAAAGTGAATGAAATCGTTTTTACAGACGGTGAAAATGAAGCGGTAATGAGCCTGTAGAAATCCTAACTTTGACCCCTGTTCTACATCTTAAACCGGAACAAGGAAATGAAAACATACATGCGGTTATTGAACTATATGCGGCCATTTGGTCGTTTGTTGGTTCCGTTTTTTTTATTGACACTGGTAAGTAATTTATTTAATGTCTTTCAGTTCACGCTCATCATACCCTTGCTGAATTTCCTTTTTAGTTCCGATGATGGCAGTCATGCCGATAAGTATGCCCACGCTCCTGAATTTTCGTTGAGCAAGGATTACGCAATCGATTATTTTAATTACAGTCTGTATCAACTCAAAAGCGCGAATCCTTTATATGCCTTGTACTTCATCGCCATCATCATCGTATTGGCGGTACTGTGCACCAATTTGTTTGCGTATCTGGCGAATCGTAAAATGGTTAAAGCGCGAACATTGCTTGTTAAAAACATCCGCGAAGCGATTTATGAGAAAATCAACCATTTGCACATCGGTTATTTTACCAAAGAGCACAAAGGAGATCTGATTTCCCGCATGAACTCCGATGTTTATGAAATTGAAGCGGTGGCTTCCAGTGCCATTGATGTGATTTTCAAGCAGCCGTACCTGATCATTGCATATTTCATTGCGCTGTTTTTGATTTCGGTCAAGCTTACACTGTTTACGCTGATCATCATACCCATTTCTGCCGTGGGCATTGCGTTTGTAACCAAAAAACTGAAAAAAGAAGCGCAGGAAACGCAATCATCGGCCGGGCGCATGTTAACCATTATTGATGAAACATTAATGGGGATGCGCATCATCCGTTCATTCAATGCAACGCAGTTTGTTTTGAACCGGTTCAGGGCCGAGAATGATTTTTACAGAAGAACCGTTTTAAAAAGTTTTGCGAAACGGGAATTGGCTCCTGCATTCTCCGAAGTTTCCGGAGTTTTTGTTGTGGCTTCTATTTTGGTTTATGGTGGCAGTATGATCATAACGAAAGATCCCGTATCGGCTTTAAGTCCGGGTGCGTTTATTGCGTTTTTGGCGATCTTTTCTCAGGTGATCCGGCCTGCTAAAGCTATGGTCGTTGCTTTTGCCAACATCCAGCGCGGACAGGCTGCATCTGAACGGATTTTACAAGTGATTGATACCCCCATCGAGGTGGAGGATCGTCCGGACGCAAAAGAACTGATATCCTTCCGGGAACAGATTGAATTTAAAAACATCCAGTTTGGCTATTCAGAAAAAACTATTCTGGAAGACATCAGCTTTGTTTTACCCAAAGGCAAGACCGTTGCGTTGATTGGTCCCTCCGGAGTAGGAAAATCGACGCTTGCCGATTTGCTGCCCCGATTTTATGATGTGAAAAACGGATCGATTAACATTGATGGTGTTGATATCCGGGAATTTAAAATGGAGTCGTTAAGAAGCCACATGAGTTTTGTTACGCAGGACACCATGTTGTTTAATGATACGATCTTCAACAATATTGCATTAGGCAAACCCAACGCCTCTATGGAGGATGTGATCCATGCCGCCAAGGTGGCCAATGCACACGATTTCATTGTGCAGACAGAGAACGGATACCACACCAATATTGGCGACCGCGGCGTTCGTTTATCGGGCGGACAGCGTCAGCGACTCAGTATTGCGCGGGCTGTGTTTAAAAATCCGGAGATCCTGATTCTGGATGAAGCGACCTCCGCTTTGGATACCGAATCCGAAAAATTGGTACAGGAAGCTCTGAGCAATCTCATGAAAGGCCGTACCACATTGGTCATTGCACATCGCCTGAGTACCATACAGGATGCTGATGAAATCATTGTATTGCAGGACGGCCGCATTGTAGAACGTGGCAAACACATCGATCTGATTGAAAAAGAGGCCGGGATCTATAAAAAATTAACGATTTTGCAAAAGGTGGGATAAGAAGATTTATAGGGGGTGTATGGATGAACGATTCTCTTTCACCACTTATTCATTGTACAAAGAATCACCTATGCTTTTTAAGCGCAAAAAAAAGAAGTTTACACAATTATATCCTTGTGAACATTTATTCGAGTTGTACAATGATCAAAAAGTTGAACAAGTAGCTTCAGGCAGTCCCATTAAAAGCATTGTATTTATTTTACCCGATATGGCCACTTTCAGTGGGGGATTGACCAGTGTTTTAAGACTGGCAACCTATCTCTCCGGATTTGGCTACGATATCTTTTACTACACGTTGAATCCAACCCAAGACAGCGTGTTCAAGCACAATGCAACGATCAACTTAAAAGGGTATAAAGGTCAGTTGATTCAGGAGCAGGAATTGCAACAACGAACATTTGATGTTGTCGTTGCAACCTTATGGACTTCTGTGTATTTTGTTGCAAAAAACAGACATCTCTTTCGTTACAAGGCCTACTTCATTCAGGATTTTGAACCTTATTTTTATCCGCAGGGCGATTTTTATCAGCTGAGTCTGCAAACTTATCACATGGGTTTCATTATGATCAGTTTGGGTTCCTGGAATAAACGAATGATTGAATCGAATGATTCAAAACTTAGCGTTCACTCCGTTGATTTCCCATTTGAACAATCCGAATATCAATTGGAATCATCCGGAAGAGTGCCTATTCAGGAAAAAATAGCACGAAAACAACTCACGTTTGC
>CANGQQ010000087.1 GCA_947456025.1 Chitinophagaceae bacterium
AAGTCCACCTGGTGGGTGTAGGCTACAATACATCCGGTGTCCACTTTCAACAGTTCGCCGGGTTGCAATTCCCGCTCAAACACATGTCCGCCGGCATGTACAAAAGCCAGTCCGTCGCCTTCCAGCTTTTGCATGATGAATCCTTCTCCGCCAAACAATCCGGTTCCCAGTTTGCGCTGCAAGGCTATGCCTACACTCACGCCTTTGGCCGCACATAAAAAAGCGTCTTTCTGACACACAACGGGTCCGCCAAGACGCATTAAATCGAGGGGTATAATTTTGCCGGGATAGGGCGAGGCAAAACTCACGCGCTTTTTTCCATGCCCTGCATTGGTATAAGCGGTCATAAACAAACTTTCTCCGGTAAGTAACCGTTTTCCGGCCGAAAAGAGTTTGCCCAATACGCCGCTGCCCTGGTTGGCGCTTCCATCACCAAAGATGGTTTGCATTTGAATGCCATCGTCCATCAGCATAAAACTGCCGGCTTCGGCAATGGCGGTTTCATTGGGGTCGAGTTCTATTTCTACATACTGCATTTCTTCGCCTACAATGCGGTAATCAATTTCGTGTGCTTGTGCCATGAATGAATTTTTGTGTGAAATTACTTTCTTTGGTGGTGTTGCATAAAAAAACCTCCGTTTTTAACGGAGGTTTTACAAACGCTGCTTGTTTATTTTTTAACGGGTTGCCCCATCCATACTTTTTTACCCTGCAGTCGGCGTCCCACATACATGATGCCCACAAACAGGAAGAAGAACGGGCCTAAGAAGCCCAACAGGGCAATGTATTTGGTTCCGTAAAACCGTTCCATAGGTCTGCGCAAACGCTCGGCAATGATGTACATACTGGGTACCATCATCAGCGTGAGGAAGAAGGCAAACACCAAGCCGTAAATGATGGTCCAGCTCAGCGGCCCCCAGAACACCACACTGTCGCCTCCAAAGAAAATTTTGGGGTTCAGGTGTTGGAAAAACGATACGAAATCGATGTTGAAACCAACGGCCAGCGGCAGGAGACCCAGCATGGTGGCCAGTGCCGTCAGCAATACGGGAATGATCCGGATCTTACCGGCCTGTATGGCTGCTTCACGGGTTTTGTAGCCACGACTGCGCAGCTCATCGGTAAACTCAATGAGCAGGATACCGTTTTTGATTACAATACCCGCAAGGCCAACAATCCCCACACCCAGCATGATGGAGGCAATGGTTTTGCCGGTGATGGCATATCCCAATAATACCCCAATGATACTGAAGAAGATTTCGGTGATCACGATAAAGGGTTTGCTCATGCTGTTGAACTGCAATACCAGAATCAGGAAGATGAGTCCGATGGCAATCAACAAGGCAGTGCCCAGGAAGGATTGTGTTTCTTTTTCCTGTTCGCTTTGTCCGCTTTGACGGATGGTGATGCCCTCCGGTATTTGAGTGCGGTTCCTGAAGTCTTCAATTTTGGTTTTCAGTTGTTCGTTGATACCGGCAACCAGCGAAGGGTCGGTAACATTGGACTGCAACTGAATGGTGCGTTTCAGATTCTTGCGTTTGACACCACCACTGGTGTTCGTATAATCGAAGGTGGCAATGGCATTGAGCGGAACCTGTTTGATTTGTCCGGTATTGAAATCACGGAAGGTGATCTTCATGTTCATCAAATCCACGATGTTGTTGCGTTGCAGGTTGTTGTAACGGAGCTGGATCTTGTATTCGTCTTCGCCTTGCTTGAGTTTGCTCACTTCCTTGCCAAACAGGGCGGTACGCAGTTCCATTCCCACTTGTCCGGTACTCACTCCTGCAATAAGGGCACGCTCACGGTCTACCCGAACCGTAATTTCGGGATTGTGGAGGTCTACATCCATTTTCAGGTTTTCGATTCCGTCAACCCGATTGGTGTCCAGATAGTTGAGTAACTGTGTAGCGGTTTGTGCCAGTAAGCCGTAATCGTCGCCAACCACTTCAATGTTTACAGGCGGTTCGGTGGGAGGTCCTCCTTCTTCTTGTTCCACGCTTACTTCGGCACCCGCAATGCCTTTGATGGAATTACGGATGGCATCCAGATAGGGTTGCGTTGTTTTGCCGTGGCGTTTTTCAAACTCTACGAACGAGATTTGAATGCGTCCCAGATTGGGTTGCACGCTGCGGTTGTTATCACGCGGATTGTTGGCGCTCACCGCCACATTCGAAATGATACTTTCTACAATAGAGCCGGGTGTTCCGGGTTGTTCTTTTTCGAGAATCTTGTACACTTTTTGTTCGATGGTTTGTGTCACCGAATCGGTGTACTTCACATCGGTGCCCACCGGCAGTTTTAGATAAACGAAGATGATATTGGGGTCGCCACTTGGGAAAAACGTAGCGGAATTGCCCCGGAGCATGATGAGTACCACGGAGATCGGAAACAGAATGAACAACGACACCAGCGCATACACTGGTCTTCTGCCTTGAAGGATCCAGCGCAGGAGTTGCTCGTAGCGGTTCATGAGTCCGGGCAAGATGCGTTCCTGGAAATAGTAGATGGTGTCGCGCAGTACGTAGCGGTTTATCACACCCATCAGTGCCATGAAGAACAGGAAGTTGCCGGTTCCGTGATTGCCAATGATGTGGTTGAAAATACCAATGATCCAGAACGCCCACCAGTACCATTTGCGGAAGAGGGCATTTTTGTTTTCATCGTGGGCTCTTCCTTCGGGTTTCATGAAGCTCACCGCAAAAACGGGATTCATGATAAAGGCTACAATCAACGATGCCGATAAGGTTAAGATCAGCATCACGGGCAGGTAGATCATGAATTTACCGATGATGCCTTTCCAGAACAGCAGCGGGAAAAACGGTGCCAGCGTGGTAGCCGTACCGGCCAATACAGGAATGAAAATTTCACCGGCCGCCTCTTTGGCGCTTCGTATCACCGGCACTTTACCGTTATCGAAAATGCGGTGGGTGTTTTCAATGACCACAATGGCATCGTCCACAATAATACCCAGTCCAAACAACAGCGCAAACAGTACAATGAAATTGAGGGTAACGCCCGATCCTACCAGCCAGTCGGCAAGCGGCAGAAACAGGAAGGAAACAAACACACTCAACGGCACGCTGAGGGCCACAAAAAACGCGTTGGTCACACCCATGAAAAACATCAGAATGAGCAATACCAGAATGAACCCGATGATGATGGTGTTCACCAGCTCGTTGAACGATGTTTTGGTTTGCTTGCTTTGATCGCCGGTAATGGTAACGGTGAGGTCTTTGGGCAACTCATCGTTTTTCTGCATTTCGGCAACTTTTTCTTTGATTTTATCGGCTGCGTTGATCAGGTTTTCGCCGCTGCGTTTTACAATGTTGATGGTGATCACATTTTTTCCGTCGAGACGTGCAAAACTCTCTTTCTCTTTGATGGTGTCTTTGAGTTCGGCAATATCACGGAGGTAGATGGGGGCTCCGGCAATATTTTTAACGATGATGTTGTTGAGGTCGTAAACGCTGTTGAATTGTCCGCGTACCCGCAGCGTCCGTTTCATTTTTCCCACTTCAATTTGTCCGCCGCTGATGTCGTTGTTTTCACGTGCAATGGCGTTTTCAATATCCATGAATGTAACGCGGGCGCCGGCCATACGGTAGGGATCTACATTGATCTGGATTTCGCGTTCGGGAGCGCCTACGATATCGGCTCTGGTGATTTCTTTCAGTTCTTCGAAATGATCCTGCAGTTTGTCGGCATAGGATTTCAGTTTCACGGGATCGTAATCACCACTGATGTTGACAAACATGATGGGGATTTCGCTGAAGGCAAATTCCTGCACATCGGGCTGGGCCGTTAAATCCTGCGGGAGATCGGTCTTGGCTTTATCCACCGCATCTTTCACCTTTTGCTTGGCGAGGTCGGTTTTAACATCGGTGTCAAATTCCACTACAATCAGGGAGAAGTCCTGCTGTGAAGTGGATTGCACTTTGTTGACGCGCGCCCCGCTGATGCTTTTGATTTGTTTTTCGATGGGACGGGTTACGAGGTTTTCGATATCACTGGGTGAGTTACCTACATAAACCGTTACAATGGAAATGGTAGGCACTACAATATCAGGGAACTGCTCTTTGGGCAGGGTGTTGAACTTGTTGAGTCCAAACAGCGAAATGATAATGGTAACAATATAGATGGCGGTACGATTGTCAACACTCCAGCTGGTGGGCTTGAATTCTTTGAATTTTTTACTGATTCCTTCTAGTATTTTCAGATGCATGTTGTTTGATTTAGAAGCCATTCAATGAAGAGGCATTACAGCGGATCAACCGGTCAGGGTTGTGCTTCCACCTGTACCACCTGGTTGTTGTACACGTTTTGATAACCGGCGGTAATCAATTGCATTCCGGCTTGCAATCCGGAGCGGATTTCGATCTGGTCACTGTAAGATTCGCCGGCTACCACGGGCTTTTTAACGGCAACGGTACGGCCTTTGCTATCCTTTTCGGCAACATAAACGTATTTCCCTTTATCGTCGGTTTGCAGCAGGTTCACCGGAATCACCAGCGCATTGGGGGCGCTGTAATCTTTAATGCGGACAGCCGCTACCGAGTTGGGGCGCACGGTTCCGCCGGGTATATCGGCTTCAATGGTGAACGTGCGTGTATTGGGATTGATGGTTTGGGAAGCCAGACGGATGCTGCTGTTGAAGGTTTGGTTGAGATCGGGCAGGAACACCACAACGGAGCTGCCTGTGCGTACACGGCTCATGTAGTTTTCGGGAACTTCCACTACTACTTTCAGGCGACTGTTGTTCACAACTCTTATTTGCGGACCGGCAACCGAAGCGCCTGTAAACAGTTCGCCTACTTTGATGTTAACAATGTCCGCAATACCGCTCACGGGTGCTACCACGGTAAAGAGTTTGATTTGTTCTTGTAAGGTTGCCATCTGTTTTTCCAGTGCATCTACATTGTTTTTGGCTGAGATCAACTGCACTTCGGAACCAATTTGCTGATCCCAGAGGTTTTTAGTGCGTTGATAAATGTCTTTTGCAAAAGCCAGTTGCGTTTCCAGTTGCTGCATTTGCTGACGGAGCACTTTATCATCGAGTTTCAGTACTTTTTGACCTTTTTGAATGGACTGTCCTTCACGGATATACAATTCCGTAACCACGCCACCCATTCCGTTGGATGGTGCGATGTAGGAGATGTCTTCGGCATCAATTTTACCCTGCAGGTCAATGTAATGCGAGAAATCTGTTACGGTTACCGGAGCCGTGGCAACCAGCTTAAAGCGGTTGTTGTTGGCTGTTGTATCCATCAACGCGATTTCTTCTTCCAGTGTTTTGATTTCGGAATTGAGCGAGGTGGATTTCTTTTTCAGTTCTTCCAGTTTCGCTTTTTTGGCATCCAGACTGCCGGCTTGCTGTTTTTTGCTTTCTCCGCAGGAGGCAAGAAGCACTACGGCAGACAGGATGAACATTTTTTGAATAGCATTCATATACTTAGTTTTTGTCGGTTGATTATTGAAGTTTTCCGGTGGCTTTCAGGTAATTGATGCGTGACAGAACGGCGTTGTACAAGGCTTCGTAATAATTGCCTTGGGCGCGTTGCAGTTCACTGTCGGTTTGCAGCAGCTCGAATGTGTTGCCCAGTCCTTGTTCGTATTTTTTACGTGTGGTTTGATACACTTGTTCGGCTAACACAAGGTTCTTGCTTTGTGATTCCATGTTGAGCAATGCGTTGCGCATATTGATGTTGGCGAGTTGCACTTCCAGGTCAACGGCTCTTTTGAATTGTTCGATGGAGTTGTTGGTTTTTTCCAGATTGTAACGCGCCTGTTGAAGTTTATATTTCCGTTGCAGGCCGTCAAAAAGGGGAACATTCAGGTTGAGTCCGATGAGATTGGAATTGAACCAGAACCAGTTCTTGCCTGTAAAAGCTGAGAAATTTTTATTCATTTGTCCCTGTTGCTGGAATTGATACGCAAAGGCCAGTGTGGGCAGATAACCCAAGCGGTAACGTTTCATGTCAATTTTACCCAGCTTTTGAGCGGTATTGAGCAGTTTCATTTCACTGCGGTTGTTGTACACCTGTTGTTCATCGGTAATCAACTGGTCTTTGATGGAGTTTTCGCTTAGCGCATCCGTGAGCACGATTGTATCTGTTTGATTCAGTCCCAATGCAAATTTCAACGCCGCATAACCCAGTTCAATCATGTTCTTGAGTTGTGTTTCTGTTGCATGCAAATTGTTGAGGGCAACCGTGCTTTTGTCGATATCCAGTTTTTCGATGAACCCGTTTTTATAGAGTTGTTGCTGATCGGCCACCAGTTTATCGAAACGTTGCAGTGTTTTTTTCAGGACCTCCAGTTGCATCTCCGCAATCAGTACCTGATAATAAGCTTTGTACACCTGCTCCCGTACTTTGTCTTCCGCCACACGAATGTTGTTGCCGGTAAATTCGATCAGCGTATTGCGGGCCATCAGTGCGACAAAAACATCGGGCTGAAATAACAGTTGCGACAACGTTACTCCCGCTTGCAGATTCCAGGGCTGGACGAAACTGAATTCGCGCACGGCAAAACTTTGTTTGGGCGCAATGGGGTTTCCGTTGCCGTCTTTCACGCCTTCTTTGTTCAGGACCGAATAAACGCCGGTTTCACCTGCATCCGGAAACAGGATCTTGGGCAAGGTCAGGTAGTGACCAATTTGTGCCGCACCGCTAACTTGCGGGAGCGCCGAGCCTTTGATCTCATTGTTTTGTGCCCTTTGTTTCAACGAGTCGATACGCAGATTTTTAAGTTCAGTCGTATTTTTCAACGCCAGTGAAACGGCATCCTGCACCGAGAGGCGGTACTCTTTTTGAGCAGTTGCATTTCCCGCCGCCAATAAAGCGAGGAAACACCAATGCCATTTACTTTTTACGAGTCGAATCATAATGCTTCTTTTTTAATTGTTCTTCTTTTAATTTCATGATTTGTTTAAAACCTTTTAACGTAGAAATGCCGATGAAAAAGTGTTCCATCACTTCCTTGCTTACATCGGCCAGATTGTATTCATTGGGGGCTTGTGCTGCCATTACAAACGGGATCATCATCGTTTCCACACGGTAGCGGCTCATGAGTTCAACCGGAATGTCTTCCCGGTACACACCTTCTTCTTTTCCGCGGCGGATATTATCTGCTATAACCTCCATGAGGTATTCCTCCTTCATTTTTCTGAATTTGGCAAAGGCGCCGGGATGGAATTTTTCAAGATCGTAGAGTACGGAGGGGTTCAGTTTTGAAAAATGTTCGTGTACCTGTTGCATGGTCAAAAACATTTCTTCAATGGCATTGCCCGAATGGCGTTTACAGAATTCGCAGTCCTGATGTGTGCGCGCAACTTCACCGTCCATTACGGCATGGACCAGTTCATCCTTATCGGTGTAGTACTGGTAAATGGTTTTTTTGCTCATGCCCAGTTCTGATGCGATGTTATCCATCGAAACCGACCGGATGCCAAACCGCATAAACAAGGCCTGTGCTTTTTCCAGAATTCTGCTTTTCGTTTCCATATTGCGGGGCAAAACTATGGAAACTTATATCGTTGCCAAAGTTTCCATCCGGTTATTTTGCCGTTCCTCCCAAAACCGATCGGTTTGCCGGCAGGGGAATTGTGTACATTTGAGCCGTAAAGTTCAACGCATGTTTCAATCGTTCCAATACAAACGTCTGCTTCAGTATTTCCTGCAAGGGGTCCTGGTACTGGCTCCGCTGGTCATTACCACCTATGCCATCTACTGGATTGTTACCACCATTGATGAGTTGATTCCCATTTTCACCTTTGTGGAGGATGGGAAAGTGAAGGTGCGCAATTTCGGACTTGGGTTTCTCATCATCATTGCCACCATTTCGCTGGTAGGGTACCTCAGTACGTTTTTTATCCAATCACGGCTCTTCAATTTGTTTGATCATTGGCTTGAAAAAGCACCGGGGATCAAATTCATTTACTCCACGGTCAAGGATTTTTTTGAGGCGTTTGCCGGTGAAAAGAAAAAATTCAATAAACCCGTCCTGGCCAATATCGATGACAATGATGTATGGAGGGTTGGCTTTCTCACCAATGAAGACATGAGCGATCTGGGCCTGGAAGATTATGTGGCCGTTTATGTGCCCATGTCGTATTCCATTGCCGGCAATGTTTATCTGGTGCCCACAGCACGCATCAAAAGGCTGGAAGGACAACTCACAGCATCTGAGGCCATGAAATTTGCCATCAGCGGCGGTGTCACCAAGGTGGACGATGACCGCGGCAAAGTCTGACGTCTTATATTTACCTACGGTTTTCAAAACCGGCTACCTAAACCGAAAAACACATGCGTACAGTCATTCTGGCCATGCTTTGCATGGCCCTGCCTCAAACTTGTTTTTGCTGGGGCTTTTATGGTCACCGTAAGATCAACGAATTGGCGGTGTTCTTGCTGCCCCCCGAGATGCTTGTCTTTTACAAGCAACATGTACCTTTTTTAGCCGAACATGCGGTGGATCCGGATAAGCGGCGTTACGCCCTTGCCGAAGAAGGTCCGCGGCATTATCTGGATCTGGATCATTACGGGGCTTATCCTTACACCGCACTGCCCCGTAATTGGGATAGCGCAGTAGCTAAATATTCGGAAGACAGTTTGATGGCGCACGGAATTGTTCCCTGGTGGGTGCAGGTGATGCTGCAACGACTCACCAAGGCATTTCGGGAAAAAAATCAGTCTAAAATTTTGAAGTTGAGTGCCGAAATCGGGCATTATATTTCCGATGCCCATGTGCCGCTACATGCTTCACACAACCATAACGGTCAGTACACGGGACAGCATGGGATTCATGGTTTTTGGGAGAGCCGTGTTCCGGAATTACTTGCCGACCGGCAGTTTGATTTTTGGATTGGTAAGGCACAGTATTTAAAGCGCCCCGATGTGTTTATTTGGGATCGGATACTCGAAAGCGGAGCCGCCGCCGATACGGTATTACGCCGGGAGCGGGAACTGACCGCCGCATTTCCTGCCGATCAGAAGTATGCATTCGAAAACAGGAATGGATTGTTGGTGCGTGTGTACAGCTCAGCGTTCACGAAAAGCTATGAACAACAATTGAACGGAATGGTGGAACGCAGGATGCGACAGAGTATCTTTGCGGTAGCGAGTTTTTGGTTCACGGCGTGGGTCAATGCCGGTCAACCCAATCTCAAAGCCTTGAACGGAGCCGAATTTTCGAAAGAAGAACAGGCTGCTTTCGAGCAATGGAACGAGGACTGGAAAAACGGACGCGAAAAAGGGCGTTCCTGTAATTAAAATCAAATATGCATCTGTTGAAATTCTTTTTGTTGAAAACCGGGCTTTACAGGTTGTTGCGCCCGTTTGAAGGACTGATGTCCAAGGCTGCTGCCTATTCCGAAATGTGCAACTGGCTGCGTCAACAACCTTTCGAAGTCAATGATTTCTTCAATCCCAAAGCAACGCATGCCGATCATTACAAACTCTTTGAATACGCCACCGGCAACTGCAAACAAGAACCGATCGATTATTTTGAATTTGGCGTGGACGACGGCGAAACGTTTTACTGGTGGCTGCAGCAACTCAAACATCCTGATGCAAGGTTTTTTGGATTCGATTCCTTTGAGGGATTGCCTGAAGACTGGGGTGTACTGAAAAAAGGCACCTTTTCACACGGGGGTCAAATGCCCGCTTTAAACGACCCACGGGCGCAATTTGTAAAGGGCCTTTTCCAGGAGACGCTGCACACGTTTTTGCAAACATACCGCTCCGGCAATCGAAAGATTCTTTTTCTGGATGCCGATCTTTACAGTTCCACTCTGTTTGTACTCACTACAATGGCTCCGTATTTACGTAGCGGCGATTTGATCTTGTTCGATGAATTCTTTGCTCCGCGCCATGAGTTCAAGGCCTGGGTCGATTTTCAGAAAGCCTATCCGCATCTTAAAATACAACCGTTCGTATCTTTTGGTAATTATAATTTCATTGGAATGAAAGTTGTGGAAGGGATATAGCGGTGGAGTCTTAATTTTGTGCTTTTTCCGATGATACACAATTTCAATGCCGGTCCCGGGATCTTACCTGCCGAAGTGCTGCAACAAGCCAGTGAAGCTGTTCTTAATTTCAACGATAGCGGCTTGTCGCTGTTGGAAATCGGGCATCGTACACCACCGTTTGAAGC
>CANGQQ010000088.1 GCA_947456025.1 Chitinophagaceae bacterium
ATCTTTTGATCAATATTCAAAGAAGCACCCCCTAAATCATTTCCGGAGTTCCAGGGCACATCATGATCAATGACACGATCAAACGCGTTGAGACTTGGCAGCTTGTAATTCAAATCGGCAATGATGGCATTGAATTGGCGGGTAGCAGAGCGTTTTGTTTGTACCACTCCGGCTACGACCTGCGCATACCCATCCGGACGTTGATTCGTGAAATCACCGGCCAGTGTAATTGTGGTTTTAGTGAATGGCTTGTAAAGCAATTGTCCTCTCACACCAATATTGTTCAACTCGTTTGTATATTGATTGGTACGGACATTACGAATCGTACCATTCCTGCTTGTCCCAGAAAAAGACAAACGACCGGCTATTTTTTTAGTAATCCCTCCGGTTACAGAGGCTTTCGCCTGAACGAAAGCATAATTCCCATAGCTCAACTCAAAATTAGTACCGGGCTTGAAAGTGGGCTTCCGGGTAGTGATGTTAAATGCGCCCGATGTGGTGTTTTTACCAAACAACGTTCCCTGAGGTCCACGCAAAACTTCCACTTGCTCGATATCAATGAAATCAAGCGTGGCGGCAGCGGGCCTTGCAAAATAAACACCATCCACATAAAAGCCTACACCCGGATCAAGACCATCGTTGGTTAAACCAAACGGAGAACCCAAACCGCGAATGTTAATACCCGTATTACGAGGATTGGACGTATACAATTGTACACTGGGAATGATTTCTTTCAAACGGTTCACATTAAAAGCGCCGGCGTTATCGACCTGTGCACCCGAAACCACAGAGATGGCAATAGGTACATTTTGCGCCGATTCAATTCTTCTTCTGGAAGTAATCACGACCTCCGATAATTGATTATTGTCCAACAACAATATATTCAACAAAGAATCTTTTAATTCATTTATGACAGCTTCTACAGGATAATAACCCACAGAAGAAATCTGTAGGGTGAAAGGCAGTGTCAAAGGCGCCTGAATTGTAAACTTACCCTTTACATCGGACTGAGCTATGATTCCAGTCGATTTAACTTTGATTGTTGCTCCATCTACAGGAAGCCCTTTACCATCATTGATAACACCCTTTAAAGTATTTTGTGCATATAGGGTTTGTATTCCAAGAATAAAAACTAAAAACAAATGAAGTCTTTTCATTATTATAAGATTAATGTTTAAAAATAATTGAGCCCAGATCTCATGTCAGAAAACTGCAACCGTACACAAATAGCTGGTTACAAATACAATCAATCGTGATAAAAAACGGGAGTAAGAAACGATATGCATGAACAACATATTTACCCTACCTTTTTAATAGACTATATGATTAAAAAAAATGCTTTTGCGTTGCAAATATAGGAACTATTCTTTTGTCCACCTTTTTTGTAGACTTTATTTTTAAACTTTTTTTGTCCCACTCCTGTCGGAGTCGGATGAATACACATTCACTCAAACGTTTCTGAAAACATGATGCATTTCGATTGAATTGCAGACAACTTGTGGACATATCCACTGTTATAATGCGCAAGTATAAAGAAGCAAAAAATGAAACCATTCACTTGCGGCAGCACTTTATCATCGTACAGCATTATACTGAGACATCCATTACTGCTCAGTTTTACTTTTTGCTTTTTTCCTCAGATTAACTTTATGAAACACGGTAAAACGGAGGATATCCCGGTTGAAGAATTCAGAATTGGGACGTTGCTGAAACCAATTCAAATAACCCGCTTCAACAAACACGTCTCGGGTAAGATCGATTCCAATTCCTCCGTACAAACGATTTTGATCAAATATATTCATCACGATATTGCGTCCTGCATTTAAATGCAATTCATCCGATAATTTTATTTTGAGAAATCGATGATCCGCAATTTTTACAATAGGTATTGTTGCTTGAAATTTGTAACGAAAACGAAAATTTCCAAAAGCAAAACCATCCTCAAGATCCGTACGTGACGTGTTGGTATTATGAAAGAAACGTGCTTCGGCCCTGAATCGATGATCAAAAGAAACACGTTTTAATTTTTGTTTGTAGCCAAATTCAACATGCGGCCTCAACTCGGGAACTGTTAATTTCACCGTAGCCTTGGGATCATTGGGGCTTTGAAGAAACAAACACATACCCAATGAAGACTCCCAGCCTGATGCGCCTAAATGCCGATGAATATGTCCGCGAAAAACAAATTGGTGTTGCGCGGTAGGATTGATGTAATGCCGCTCCTGCAACTCATTTTGAAAATACCATTTTTCATTGATATTGATAGTTGTAAAAACGCCATACCAGATCAAATCCTGATTGATTACTTTCTTTTGTGCACACAATGAGCTAGTCAGCAATACCCCAATAAACACAATGATCCATTTTCCCATATAACGAATAGCAATTCTTCTTAAAACATTAAATAATGAGTTTGTCGTTTCATCTTACTTCTTCCATTCAACCATTAGCAATTCAGTTTAAAGAAGCGCTTTTAATATGATGCGAAGACTCCATAGCATCACTACGGTACCCAAGACTAAGAATGAAGTTTTTCTGGGAAGCTTACCGGCCAAACGAGCCGCAATAGGTGCTGCTAAAACACCGCCAATGATCAAGGCCAATACAACCTGCCAGTTTTGCAATCCGATTAAGGTGAAAAAAGTGATGGCACTCGCCAAGGTCACAAAAAACTCAGTCAAGCTCACCGAGCCAACAACAAAGCGCGGAGTACGTCCTTTTGTAATGAGCGTGGACGTTACAATGGGCCCCCATCCGCCACCACCAAACGAATCCAAAAATCCGCCCACACCGGCCAACCAACCATAACGGGCAAATTTTTTCTTTCCGCCATTTCGAAATGCATTCGTAAAAATGCGGATTCCCAAGATCATGGTATAAGCCGCCATAATCGGACGAATGTATTGGATATGCGTTTCACCGAATTTCACAAGGAGCAAGGCGCCCAATACAGCACCAATCACACCCGGAATGAGAAGCGCCCTGAATAATTTTTTATTGACATTACCAAAACGATAATGACTGTAGCCCGAGGCACCACTGGTGAACATTTCGGCCGTATGTATCCCTCCACTGATTGCAGCTGGACTCACATGAGCCGATTGCAAGATAATGGAACTGGTTACCCCATAACCCATACTGGTGGCGCCATCCACCATTTGCGCCATGAAACCGGCCAACACCATCCAGTGAAAATTACTATCGAGTGTTCCATACCAATCGGCCAAGGTGCCACCAATTTGGTGAACGGGCAGATAGGAAAAGATGAAATAGCCTACAATCATGGACACAAACACGATCGTACAATACTTTGCAATTTTTCGCCAGTACCTTCCATTTGTCGAACCCGACTTCTCTACCATTGCTTGCGTAATCCGGTTCATCTCTTTCACTTTGTAACTAAAATCGCCCGAGAGTTTATTTCGAATGGCATGCAGTTTTTGAAGCACTTCATCCAGTTCACCCGGCAATGCCTCATCCAACACCTGACGAATTCGCTTGGAAGCGGTAGGCGATTTCCCATTGGTAGAAATGGCAATTTTCAAACTGCCCTTTTGAACAATGCTTCCTAAATAGAAATCGCACAAATCCGGCGTGTCTGCAACATTTACCAAAAGCCCTTTCGCATTTGCAACTTCTTTGATTTGCTTGTGCAACGATGGATTGTCCGTAGCAAGAACAACAATATCTTTCCCTTCTAAATCCGCATGTTCATAGCCCCTTTCGATTAAATGGCAAGCAGGATGCTTTTGAAGCAACTCGCGAACCTCCTGCTTTATAAACGGCGCTACAACAGTGATGGCTGCTTCGGGTGAATTGCCCAATAAAGATTCCAATTTTTCAAGTCCTACATTTCCTGCTCCTACCAACAGAACCGACATCTCTTCCAACTTAAGAAACACCGGATACAGATGATTCTTTGATTTCACATTCTTTTGCATGCGTCTTTCCAATTAAATACTGATAATCTGAAATAAATTTTTATATAAGCGATAACCTAATCCATAGTCCATTGTAGCATTCACATTGAACAACTACTTATATGATTAGTATTCCATTTGTTCAATCCATTCTTTCGCATTTCTTGCGGCATAGGAAATGATTACATTCGCACCGGCCCTGGTGAGCGCGGTCCACACTTCTAAATGACCGGCAGCCCTGTTCAATAAGCCTTCCTTGGCCAGCAATTCGATAGCCGCATATTCTCCGCTTACATGATAAGCCGCAAGAGGTTTATTCGTGTGCTCCCGAAGTCTTGCAATAACGTCGGTATAAA
Source organism: Chitinophagaceae bacterium (assembly GCA_947456025.1). GTDB lineage: Bacteria > Bacteroidota > Bacteroidia > Chitinophagales > Chitinophagaceae > Lacibacter. Next base: position 4,277 of record CANGQQ010000088.1, read on the forward strand.
GAGCAGCAGGTTTCACCATCAGGAAATCTGCACCTTCCCGGTCATCCCGAAGCGCACTCGACAGCGCGTCATCAGCGTTTAACGGAGCGATCTGATAGGTCTTACGATCATGCAGTCCGTTTGTATTGGGCGCAGAATGACAAGCATCCCGAAAGGGCCCATAAAACTGCGAACTGAATTTGGCCGCATAACTCATGATGCTCACCTGTTCGTATCCGTTTGTATTTAAAGCCTTGCGGATCGCGGCAATCCGACCGTCCATCATATCACTGGGAGCGATACAATCTGCACCTGAAGCCGCAAGTGCTGTCGCATATTGCGCCAAGGCAAGTACAGTTGGCTGATTTCTTAAATTCTGATGCGTTTCGTCCAGAATGCCGCAATGACCATGTGTAGTATAACTACACAAACAAAGATCAGAAGCCAACCATACCCGATCAGCAAAATGATTCCGTATCGTTTTGATTACAGTGCCCGCAAATGTGAAATCAAAATCAGATTCACACTTATGCGCAGGAACCGGGAAAATCAAATATTTAGAAACGCCATGTTTCAGATCGCGTTCGATCGTATCAATAACAGACGTAAGCGTATCCACCTGTACAAAAGGTAGTCCCTCTACATTGCGCGGTGCAGACAAGCCCTCCTCTACAAAAAGCGGCTGAATGAATGCTTTGTGATCCAATCGCACCGTTGCACTCAACTCACGCATGTGCCTGCTAAGCCTTAAACGGCGCTGGTTGATGAAATATTCGTTGATCTCCATTGTTCAAATGCTTTTATCGTAGGGAACAAAATTGGTTCAATCCCTTGCTGTCGTAACAATTCCGCTGTTTCGCCACCGGCACACAAATGCCGAACGTTTGACCGAATTACCGACTTGTACAATTCATATTGCGAGAAACTGCTCCAGAAAACGAACTCGGCCTGTGCCATCTTATTCTGCACAACGGTGTCAGAAACTGGAACCAGTTCGTAATTACTTTGCGCGTGATATCCTTTTAAACCCCAACGTTCAGCCGCTTTCTTATGGGTAAGAATCACCAAGTCGTCTTTTGAATGATTTAAAAGCGGCATCTGCAACGAGGGCAAGAGTTGTTCAAAACCCATCGCATCGGCCGATCCCTGTACCCACAATCCCATCTTAGCCAATTCGTACCATGTTTTTGTACCCGATGCCCAAATCACTTTTGGTTGCAACAACTCTTTTAGGCCCTGTTGCTGCAAGGCTTTGTAATTGGCAACAAAAACAACCGGTGCCTTCAAATCCGGCAACGCCTGCTCCCAACGGTATTGAAAAAAGTTACGCATGTAATCCGTAGAAGAGAAGAAGTTCTTCCCTTCATAAGAAAAATCAGGCAAGCCGGACCATGCACTGAATTCACGGCCATTGCGGTCGACACCTGCCGCATAAAGATGGGTCGTATGCTTGGTTTTTAATGTTGCAACGCCAAATTTCTGGAGGCAGCCGGCACCAAACTCGGAGCCTTTATGTTTTTCTGAAACAGCTTCTTTCCATACACGTTCATCATTGATCTTTGAAAGTAAGGCAACCGCTTCCTGATTTGCGGGGTCGGCCTCGGCAACAATGATACCCTGACAGGGAGCAGGCACGCATTCAACTAAAGGCAATAACATGTATCTCTTGTCTTTCAGCAATGCCCGTACACCCGGCGCGTCTTCGGAACTGCCCAGTAATCGGTTGAGACCGGCAGTCGCCAAAATCGTTGCATCGAAAACGTCGCTTTCCAGCAACTGTAACCGTCTTTCAACATTTCCACGAATGGGTCGTGTTTCAATTTGAATTTCACGACCGAGTTGCGGCAACGCTTTTTTCAAAAAACGTACGGCCATTTCTTCGCGCCGGGGAGAAGAGGTTCCTATAATCAAAGTGGCTCCTGATGCAATCTTTGACACAATGTCCGGATTAAAAATTGCCACATCGCGAATATCCTCACGATCCGGAGTTGCAAAGGCCGTATGACTAAAAAAATGACGGGCACTCATATCTTTCAACGAATGAACCGCGATATCAGCCTCTCCGTTTTGAAGGGCAGCAAATATTTCTTCCGTAAAAAAATCACTTCCATCCAAAACAGATAAAGGAACCGACAATTCCCGGTCACCTTTACTGCTTCGCCCGATGATTGTCACTTCGGCATCCGGCGCTACAAGGAGTATCCGTTGTTTGACCAACTCAGCCTGTAACAGACTGAGACGGCTCTTCCGGCAAATAATCCGAATTGATTTCACTTATGATTTGTTTTAAGCTTTTTACAAGATGTACAATCTGCTCCCTTGTGTGTTTGGATGTAACAATGACTCTTAAACACTCTTCCCCTACCGGCACAGTGGGGAAATTTACAGGTTGTACATAGACTCCATGATTCCGGAGCAGGAGATCAGCCATCCGTTTACACCGCTCAGCACCTGCGATCGGCAGCGGCGTTATATGTGATGCATTATCGGTAAAAGGAAGTCCGTTTTCGATTAACAAGGATCGCAAATAGGACACATTGCCTTTGAGATAGGTTCGTTGTTGTGCCGACTGACGAATCAGTTGGATGCTTCTTTCGGCAGCCGCACAAATTGCAGGTGGCAATGATGTAGTAAAAATAAACCCGCTTCCAAAACTGCGGATAAAATCAATCATTGTTTGCGAAGCAGTAATGTATCCGCCAATCACACCTACCGCTTTAGCGAGCGTACCATTGATGATATCAACAACATCCAGCAAGGATTCCTGTTCACAAATACCCCCACCGGTCGCTCCGTACAATCCAACAGCATGTACTTCGTCAATATAAGTGAGCGCATTGTATTGTTTTGCCAGTTCCACGATCTCTTTCACAGGAGCCACAGAGCCATTCATACTGTATACGGATTCAAACACAATCAACTTGGGTTGTTCCAAGGGTAATGTTTCAAGCAATTCTTTCAAATGCAAAACATCGTTGTGACGAAAAATCAACTTTTGATTGCGTGTACTTCGCATGCCTTCAATGATCGAAGCATGATTCCGTTCATCGGACAAAAAAATCAGATCCGGTATTTGACGACCCAGTGTTTGTAAAGCCGTTAAATTAGCCAGATAAGCACCCCCAAAAACAAGTGCCGCTTCTTTTTGATGCCAGGAAGCAATAGTCTGCTCTAACGATTGATGATGATTGGTGGTACCGGAGATATTGCGGGTTCCTCCACTGCCGGTTCCGCTTTGATGAACAACAAAAGACAATTTTGCAATCACCTCCTCTTCTACACTCATCCCCAGATAATCGTTGCTGCAAAAATTGACAGCCCGCTTCGTTTCGCCGTTTTTATCGTAGTAAAAATTCGGAAAATGCCTGGCACTCTTGTTCACATTGAGGAAATAACGATAATTCCCATCCTGCTTCAATTGCAAAAGCCGCTCTTCCAAATATGTATGATAATTGAACATAACTAAGATTCCCCTCAGTACAGGAGGCGCAAAGATAAGTTTTCCTACCGTTTAGGTAGACTTTATCCCGATTTTCTTCTAAATTAGACTACCAGAGGGTCTTGTTGAAACATTCCTGTCGCTGAGGTCTATTTTTTGCAAAGTTTTTGTCTGGCAACGCTGTAGTATGTAATTTTGCCTCTAGTCTACTTTCCCTATAGGCTGATGGAAATAAAGACATTAGGAATTGTGAATCAGGATTTTACATTAAAAAAACGAACTCAAACATGCAAAGTTTTCGTACGGAATTAGAGAATCCGTTAATTGAAAAAGACATTATTGAACTGGAACAGAAAATACGCGCCTTCAAAGAAGGTACGATTTCGGAAGAAAAATTCAGAAGTCTTCGTTTGGCCCGTGGGGTATACGGACAGCGCCAGCAAGGTGTTCAAATGGTTCGTATCAAGTTACCTTACGGCAAAATGACGCTGGCACAATGGAAACGCATTTCTGATGTGTCCGATGAGTATTCAACCGGGAATCTGCATCTTACCACAAGACAGGACATTCAAATTCACTTTGTAAGTCTGGATCGGACGCCAGAATTGTGGGCCGAACTGGAAAAAGACAATGTAACCCTTCGTGAAGCTTGCGGAAACACCGTTCGTAACATCACTGCATCGGACACTGCCGGTATCGATCCGGAAGAACCGTTTGACATCACCCCTTACGCGCATGCCATGTTTGAATATTTCCTGCGCAAACCGGTTTGTCAGGAAATGGGGCGCAAGTTTAAAATTGCGTTCAGCAATACTGAAAAAGACACGGCTTTAACGTTCATGCACGACCTCGGTGCCATACCACGCGTGAAAACCGTAGACGGAAAAGAAGTGCGCGGATTTAAAATCCTGATTGCAGGAGGACTGGGTGCACAACCGCATTTGGCGATTACCACACACGAATTCCTGGAAGCCGATTTATTGATCCCCTACCTTGAAAGCGTATTGCGTGTTTTCGACCGTCATGGAGAACGCAACAGCCGTCACAAGGCCCGCATTAAGTTTTTAGTACAAAAAATCGGAATCGATGCGTTCAATGAACTCGTTACTGCCGAACAAATGGCGCTTACACATCAGCGTTATCCAATTGATGCAGACAGCTTTAAACCAGCAGCGCTGCCTTCCTATTCCCTCTCAAACAATGCGGCAATCAAAGATCCGTTACGGTTTGAATTATGGAAAAACACCAACGTAATCGCACAAAAACAAGCAGGATACTTTGCCGTTTATGTACGCGTACCAAACGGGAACATCAGTTCAGACGTCAGTCGCCGTTTGATTGAACAACTCAAAGATGTCATTGCAGATGACGTGCGTGTAACCATCAATCAGGGCTTGCAATTCCGTTTCATCAAAGAAGAACATCTGCCTTATATTTATGCTGTTCTGGAAGCTGAACAACTGGCTGCTGCTGGTTTTGGAAGCGTAGCCGACATCACGGCTTGTCCCGGTACTGATACCTGTAACTTAGGAATCAGCAACAGTACAGGAACTGCATTGGCCCTCTCGGAAGTGATTGAAGAAGAATATCCCGAATTGCTCTACAACAAAGAAATTTCGATTAAAATCAGCGGCTGTATGAACAGTTGCGGTCAGCATGGAATGGCCTCAATCGGATTTCACGGTAGTTCCTTAAAATCGAAAGGTCAGGTACTACCCGCTTTGCAGGTATTGATTGGCGGTGGTATATTGGGAAGCGGCGAAGGGCGTATTTCAGACAAAGTCATCAAAGTTCCCAGTAAGAGAGGTCCCGATGTTGTTCGCTATGTACTAAATGACTACAAAGCACAAGCCGAAGCAGGTGAAAGCTTCCTCAAATACAGTGAACGCAGAGGTGATCGTTATTACTACGAATTGTTGAAACCTTTAGCCGACCTCGAAACACTTCAGAATGAAGATTTCATTGACTGGGGACAACAAGAGAAATTTGCAACGGCTATTGGCGTAGGCGAATGTGCCGGTGTGATGATTGACCTTGTGGCCACCCTGATACTCGAAGGAGAAGAAAAAATTGCAAACAGCGAAGAATGCCTGAAAAACAAGGCATGGGCCGATGGCATTTATCACGCTTATGCCGCTCAAGTTCATACAGCCAAGGCCTTGCTCTTGCAAAAAGGTGTGCAATGCAATACGCAGCACGGCATTTTGAATGATTTTGACAAAAACTTTACAGAAAAAGGGCTTTATGAAGCAGCCCCTTCATTCAAATCTCTGGTTTTAGGAATGAACGAACAGGCACCTTCTGAGGAATTCGCACAATCGTATCTCGCACAGGCTAA
>CANGQQ010000089.1 GCA_947456025.1 Chitinophagaceae bacterium
CGTTGCACCTCAGGAGATGTTTCGTTAACACTCAACAAGACGTTCCTTTTTAAGACCGTCACTGCGAGGAACGAAGCAGTCTGCTCTGTTAAGGAACGTTTTAAAAACTATAGATTGCTTCGCCACAACGCCACACACAAGGCCCTCTTCGCTCGCAATGACGTGCGTTTGCTGCACCGTTGCACCTCAGGAGATGTTTCGTTAACACTCAACAAGACGTTCCTTTTTAAGACCGTCACTGCGAGGAACGAAGCAGTCTGCTCTGTTAAGGAACGTTTATAAAAACTATAGATTGCTTCGCCACGATTCCACACACAAGGCCTTCTTCGCTCGCAATGACGTGCGCTTTTGTGTGCCGTTCACCTTACAACCGTCACTGCTAGGAAGGGAGCGGCTTTCTCACAAGTAGTTTGTACTTGTTCTGATTTCAGAACAGTTGCAAGTCAAGTAACAGGATGGCAACAGGTCGGGCAATCTGTGTCGTCAATATTGCGGTTAATTGTCTTTGATATCGGTATCCAAACTTGCCGGTGCGGTAGTTGTCCGGAACAATTCAAAAAACCATCCGATCAGAAAAAAATCCCTTCCGGTTTCATCATTGATCCTGTAATCGAATTGGTGCAAATAACCCATTTGCAGCGTGGATGCTTTTGATACTTTGTAATGAAAGGCCAGCAGCACACGATTCCGTTCGAAATACGGTTCCTTATCGGTGAAAAACAGTTCATTGCTTGCGCTGAACTGAAAGGGACGGTAAGCCTCCCGTTCCTTTCCGAACGGATACGATAAACCCAAACGGTATCGAAAGCGGTTGCGATAGCCGTTGCTTGTAAACCTACTCTCCGCACGATAACGTTGTTCAATTTTGATTCTGCCGATGGATTGAGACAGAACCACCTGTGGCCAGAGTCTGAATTCGTTGTTGTTTTTGGGCAGCACAAAATCTCCTCCTTCTTTGTAGGTCTGATAGGACCCCGCTCCCAGGGTAAACTTCAAATTAGGCTTCAATTTAAAATCCGCCCCACCCTTGTATTCATAGTAATGGAAATCATTGTAGAATTTCAAGGAGCGCAACTGTCCCTCCGCAAAAAAACTCCACCTGTCATTGTACTTATACTTGAGATGGAGAATATTCCATGTTCCTAACTCGAACGATTGTGCGCGGACTGTATAGGTTGCACAAAAAAACAAAATGATGAAGCTATAAAGATGTTTCATTTACATGCCGGTTCTTGCGATTAAAATTGATCCTGCCTATTGCGGCAGGGATTCAAGGTTCGACACTGAAAGTACAACGCTTTTCAAAAAAACCGCAAGAGCCTTACCGGTATTTTGAAAACCGCAAACGCATCCCCTTTGATGCTTCATTGAATTGGCCCCGATCATAAACCGAATGCCCGTTGACAAATGTTGTTACGATGGTATTCCGGAAGGTTTCCTGTTCAAAAGGCGACCATCCGCATTTATACAAGATATTTTCATTTGTAACGGTGTGAGGTTTGTTTAAATCCACCAAAACCAGATCGGCAAAATAGCCTTCACGAATGTAGCCCCGATCAATGATGCGGTAAATCTCCGCTACATGATGACTCATTTTTTCAACGATTTTTTGCAGCGATAGTTTCCCCTGGTGATACAGTTCCAGCATCGCAGGCAACGCGTGTTGCACGAGCGGACCACCGGATAAAGCCTGAAAATAATTGCCCTGTTTTTCGGCAAGGGTATGCGGTGCATGATCGGTTGCAATAATATCGATACGGTTCTCATTTAAACCCTGTATCAAAACGTTGCGATCCAGTTCACTTTTGATCGAAGGATTCCATTTGATTTTCGCGCCCAAACGATCATAATCGGCTTCCGTAAACCAAAGATGATGTACACAGGCTTCGGCGGTAATGCGTTTTTTTCCCACAGGAACATGACGATCAAACAGCTGAACCTCCGCATGGGTAGAAACGTGGAAGATATGCAAACGGTTCCTGTATTTTTGAGCGATTTCCAGTACCCGTTTCGTAGCTTTTAAACAAGCCTCCTCACTCCGGATGGCACTGTGCAAGCGAAACGGAATTGCGTCGCCATACACCTCTCTGCAAGAATGCATGTTGGAACGGATCACGGCATCATCTTCACAATGCAATGCCACCAACGTTTCGGAACGGGAGAACAGTTGTTCCAAAAAATCGGGATAGTTGGCCAGGATGCCTTCATCGTTGTTGAAATAGAGACCGTCATCCGTGATGCCGCAAACATCCTCCGTATTGGTACGCAGCGCTTCTTCCAGATTGTGTTTGTTAATGCCCATGAAGAAGGAATAATTGGCCAGTGAGGTTTGAGACGCCATGCTGTATTTCTCTTCGAGCAAACTTTGTGTGAGTGTATTGGGAATGGTATTGGGCATATCCATGAAAGACGTGACACCTCCGGCAACAGCAGCTCTGGACTCAGTGTAAATAGTTGCTTTGTGTGTTAGTCCCGGTTCACGAAAATGCACCTGATCGTCAATCACACCGGGTAAAAGATGCAACCCCTCTGCATCTATAACGGTTGCATTCTTATCGGAAATCCGGTGAGCGATGCGCTCTATTCGATCGTTGACGATTAGTACGTCGGCCACTTTAATGATTCCTTCGTTAACAACTGTTGCCTGTTTGATTAAAATTCTGTTCATGGTTTGATTTTATGGATTGCATACATCACAATACATGGGATCTTCGGTATGCTTTTGGTTGGGATATTCGATCGTTTGCCGGTACGAACAATTGCTGCAAGTGAGGATGTGACTTTTTACGGAACGGGTGGACGATCCGCATAACGAGCAGGGCAAACCGGCACAACGGTCCGTGACACTATATCCGGGTGTTTGGCATTGCGGACATACCGATGCAATTTTTTCCAAAAGGTTGTGCGTGGCCTTTTCAATGACGTTCATTCTTGTTGGATTGTACAGAGCCCGCATATCGGTTTCCGCAAAAACCGGATCTCCGGAAAGCAGCATGTGTTGAAACGTTTCCAGTAACAAGTTCCAATCTGTAATTCCTTTCTTCATTGAGCCACCACCCGCTTTCATCTGTTTTAAAATGATCGCATGCGAAGGAAATTTTACAGCCGTTGCAAAGTTGCGGAGTGCATCTACGTTGGTCACTTCCGTACCATGAAAATTCGTTTCGGTACTCAACTCCCGTGCCACGATTTCCAATTGGTGTTTACGATCGAGCAAGAGCAGGATCTCATCATCGGAAGGAATGAAATACAGAGCGGGATGCGGACCAAAGGAACCTTCGCTGGCAATGGCCAAATCGCATTGGGTTTGCTCCATAGCCAATATGCACTTGTTTCTGGCCGTCGTAAGCGGATCATCCGTTCGCTCCACTTCGCCTGAAAAGGTACCCAAGACATCCGAATCAAATGCCTCCGGTATAAAACAGGTAACGCCCAGTTGCTTTTCCAGCAACGGGGCGATTACCTGTTCCTTGTGGTGCTTTGTTGCAATCACAAGTTTACGGCCCTTGAACCATGAGGCGGCAGGGTTCATGCAATTTCGATTGTGGAATGCAATGAAACACGCGGTCCGGCTGCTTCTATCTTTTTCCGGATCTCATACAAATCCTTTTGCAGACTTTTAATTCTCCCTTCACGGTATTTGATGTCTTCCTCACTGCTGCTTTTGGTGATTTGCGCATCATGAAACCGGATTTTCACATGAATCATTTCCGTAATAATTGCAATAGCATCCTGAACAGCAAAAGTTCCTTTGATCAGTTGAACAGACATGGAATGTTTGTTTTATGCGTTATGAATGATGACGTTTGTTCGATCAGTCCCGTTTTTATTGTCCCTGACCCAGTGAATAAGCTGCTTTCCCATCAAACGTGTACAGATTTTCGGTCTTGATGGTATCGATGTTTTGCGTGATCGCGTTTTGCAACAATTCAACAATCTGCTCTTTACGGATAACCGACTGACCGGCAGGAAGAAAGCGGCAGCGCCAATGATCGGTACAAAATGTTTCCTGAAAACCATCAGGCCATACTTTGATTCCCCTGTTGGTGATCATGGCCAATTTCAATGTTTCTCCTTCCAGTTGTTTGATGGTTGCTGCCAGTTGATTGGGATCGGTACCGGTCCAGTGAACGAACAGATCTACACCCGACAGTTCCTTAACACGTGGTTGTTTGCGTTTGTATTGAGGCAATTCCAGGGCCTTGCTATTGGCATATTGCACCGGCTTCAGAATTTCGGGTGTCTTGCCCAGATTGTTGATGACAGCCTGTGCAAATTCACGGGTTCCCACTTTTTGTTTGCTGGTCCCCTCTTTGAAGATGTCGTAGGTATGAATGCCGTCTTCTAATGTTTTGAGCCAGGCGTTATGCACTCTTTCGGCCACATCCGTTTGTCCGATGTGATTCAACATCATCACGGCACCTTGCAGCAACCCGGAGGGATTGGCTAAGTTTTGTCCTGCCCTACGCGGCGCTGAACCGTGAATGGCTTCAAACATGGCGCAGGATTCGCCAATGTTTGCGGAGCCGGCAAGTCCTACCGATCCGGTAATTTGTGCAGCCACATCCGATAAAATATCACCGTACAAATTGGGCATTACAATCACATCAAATGCTTCGGGTGTATCCGCCATTTTTGCAGCGCCGATATCGATGATCCAGTGTTCGTTTTCAATTTCGGGATACTCAGCAGCAATTTCATTAAACACCTGGTGGAAAAGACCATCGGTTTGTTTCATGATGTTGTCTTTTGTAAAACAGGTCACTTTCTTTCTGTTTTGCTGTTTGGCATATTCGAACGCATAACGAATGATTTTTTCACAACCGGGGCGACTGATCAATTTCAGGCATTGTACCACTTCATCGGTTTGCTGATGTTCGATACCCGCATACAGGTCTTCTTCGTTTTCCCGGATGATGACAAGATCCATTACCGGGTGTTTCGTAAGCACAAACGGGTGCAGACTCACACAAGGCCGTACGTTGGCATACAGGCCGAGAAACTTACGCGTCGTCACATTCAAACTTTTGTATCCGCCCCCCTGTGGTGTGGTAATGGGTGCTTTGAGGAAGATTTTATTTTTACGAATGGTATCCCAGGAGGCGGAGGAGATCCCGGAGGTGTTGCCCGACAAATAAACTTTTTCACCGACCTCGATTTCTTCTACCTTAATTTTTGCTCCGGCGGCCAGAATGATGTCCAGGGTGGCGTCCATGATTTCCGGACCGATGCCATCCCCTTTTGCTACAGTGATTGTTGTCATTTTGTATTGATTTGTTTTACGCTGCAAAGATGAGCAGGCCCATACATATATTTTTATTTATATTTATTATATCATACATAACTTTTATTTATGAATTATACATTGAACCAATTGCAGATTTTTCTCAAAATCGTTGAAACCCAAAGTGTAACAAAAGCGTCGGAGGAGCTGCACCTGACCCAACCGGCCGTATCGGTTCAACTGAAAAAACTTCAAGACCAATTTGATATTCCGCTGACAGAAATCGTTGGCAGAAGAATTTACATTACCGACTTTGGAAAGGAAATAGCGGAAGCTGCCGAACAGATCCTCAATCAGGTTTATGCTATTAATTACAAAACACTGGCCTACAAGGGACAATTGACCGGACGTTTAAAAATTTCGGTTGTATCTACCGGTAAGTATGTGATGCCGTATTTTTTATCGGAATTTATGAATACACACCCGGGAATTACCTTACAGATGGATGTCACCAATAAAAATAAAGTGCTTGAGAGTCTGGAGAACAATGAAGTTGATTTTGCATTGGTATCGATCTTACCTTCCCAGTTAAATATTGAAAAATTAGATTTACTTCAAAACAAATTGTACCTGGTTGGAAACCTTCAAAAGGAATTTAAAAAAAGTCTTTATTCAAAGGAGCTTTTCAAAGAACTCCCTTTGATCTTCCGTGAAAAAGGTTCCGGGACCCGTCAAACCATGGAACGATTTATTGAACGCAATCACATCGATATTGTCAAAAAAATGGAACTCACCTCCAATGAAGCCGTCAAGCAAGCGGTTCTGGCCGGATTGGGCTACTCAATCATGCCCCTGATCGGGATCAAAAATGAATTGCACAACAAACAATTACAAATCATACCGGTGAAAGGGTTGCCTATCAAAACAACCTGGAGCCTCATCTGGCTGAAAGGAAAACAGCCCACCCCCGTAGCCGGATCTCTTTTGCAATACATCAAAAGACAAAAAGCAACCATCGCAGAAGAATATTTTAACTGGTACGAAGCCTATTGACGCAGAAACCAACCACAAAATACGCATTTAGGATTACCAAGAATAATCACTAATACTGCTTAATCGCTACTCCGTTGTAAAATACCCAACAACCCGTAGAACTTGATCCCTTTACGTCCACCCGGGGTGTGGCATCTGCCCCCCCCGGGAGTCGGCGTATCGCCACACCCTCTTGAATGTCGCCCCTCTCGTTCGTTATAGTGAGTGTAAACGAAGAATCTCCTTCTTTAAGAACGTGCGTTGCATAGCATGTTTCTTTTGTGCCGTAGCAATTCAGGAGATGTTTCGCTTACGCTCAACAAGACGTTCCTTTTTTTAATGAGCGTTCACCTATCGACCGTCATTCCTCTTGATCGTCATCCTGAGTGTAAATGAAGGATCCCCTGCTTAAAGAATGTACCCAACACTCGAACGAAAAATGTACCGTATCACCTCAGGAGATGTTTCGCTTACGCTCAACAAGACGTTCCTTGTTTGTTTACCGTTCACCTATCGACCGTCATTCCTCTTGATCGTCATCCTGAGTGTAAACGAAGGATCTCCTGCTTATAAAACGCCCATCCCCCTCGATCGTCACTGCGAGGAACGAAGCAGTCTATTTCTTAAGAAACGATATCCTTTGATGAGATTGCTTCGCCACAACGCCCCACTCTAAGCCAACTTTGCTCGCAATGACGTGCGGTTTTGAGTACCGTCCTCTTTCATGAACGCCCCCACGAACCAGCTGGCAACAGGTTGGGAGACCTGCGCCAGATGCGTAGATCCGGCTGTCTATAATAACGGAGTGCGCGAGGCCGGTGATGCCTTTTTGAAAAAATGCCGAGATGATTTTTGCAGTAATGCACAATAACCATCCAACGCCAAATAAAAAAGACCTGTTTAATCTAGTTAAACAGGTCTTTTACTTGTGATCCCGACACGATTCGAACGTGTGACCCACAGCTTAGAAGGCTGTTGCTCTATCCAACTGAGCTACGGGACCTTTTTGTTCGACTTCCTTCGTTGAAATAACAGAGGAACGTTTCCTTTATCGTTTTCCGTAACCGGACAACGGATAAAATGAAGCGCAAAGATAATTTTTAGTACCATTGCATCCAAACCGGAGATTCATGGATGTTCAAATTGAAAAAGGATGGAAACAGGCACTGAAAGCCGAATTCAAAAAATCCTATTTTGAGCAATTGGTTTCATTCCTTAAAACCGAACGGATCCAAAAAAAAGTCATTTACCCTCCCGGAAAGCTCATTTTCAACGCTTTTGAACAAACGCCTTTTGACTCCATAAAAGTGGTGATTCTGGGACAAGATCCTTATCATGGTCCGGGACAGGCACATGGTTTGTGTTTTTCAGTTCCCGAAGGCATCCAGCCCCCTCCTTCCCTGATCAATATTTTCAAAGAGATTGAATCAGACCTGGGCATCGGTATGCCACCACGTTATGGCAACCTGATGAAATGGGCACAGCAAGGCGTTTTACTGCTGAATGCTTTTTTAACGGTACGTGCCAACGAGCCATTGAGCCATTCAAAAGCGGGATGGGAAAGTTTTACCAACAGTGTCATTACAACATTGTCGCAGGAAAAGAAAGGAATCGTTTTTTTGCTATGGGGAAAATTTGCTCAGGAAAAACAAGTCCTGATCGACGAAACACGGCATTTTGTTTTGAAAGCAGCCCATCCCTCGCCTTTTAGTGCCGACAAAGGATTTTTTGGCTGTAAACATTTTTCGAAAACCAATGAACTTTTGATCCAACAGGGCATTGAACCTATAGACTGGAAATTACCATGAATGTATTCAAATCCATAGCAGCCCGTGTTTGGGCCTTGTGGGCCGTTGTGTTGTTTGCGGTCACCATGTTTTTGATCGTATTGATTCCCGCACTGGCAACAGGAGGTGTACGCGAACCGCTTCGAACCAGATGGTTCATTCAAATGTCCAGACTGTGGATGAAAATCTATCTGCCGTTGATTGGAGTGCGCCTCACCATCACAGGTCTTGACCATTTCCGTCCCAATCAAAATTATGTTGTGGTATGCAATCACAACTCTTTTATGGATGTACCGGTAACGTCTACCGGCATACCGGGAACCAATAAAACCATCGCTAAAATTGAGATGTCGCGCATTCCTGTTTTTGGCCTCATCTACAAACGCGGCAGTGTGCTGGTGGATCGTAAAAGCGATGAAAGCCGTTCCAAAAGTTACACGGCCATGAAAGATGTTTTGCAACTGGGTATCCACATGTGTATCTATCCGGAAGGCACACGCAACAAAACCAATCAACCGCTGAAAGATTTCAAGGACGGCGCGTTCAAACTGGCCATCGAAACCGGAAAGCCCATCATGCCCGGCGTGCTGCTCAATACCCGCAACATTATTCCTGCCGACAAAACTTTTTATTGCTGGCCCGGAAAAGTGGAGATGCATTTTTTGGAACCGATTGACGTGAGCAGCTACTCATTAGAAGAGCTGAAAGCCCTGAAAGGAAAAGTTTACCGCATCATGTGGGACCATATTGAGTCCTGCCGCTGATTGCAACGGACGCTCCTGTACGATATGCTTTATTACGGTAAGTTGTAAAAATAACGGGTGCGGTTGATCCTCAGATCACGTAACAAACCCGATTTGGGGCTGATGCTCACACTAAAAGACCGATAAATTCCCAAGGGTGTCACATTGATCGACATTTGCCAGCAATGCAAATCTCTGCTGATAGACGCCGTGAAGTACTGCATGGTACGGGTTTTAATATCGAAAGTGCCCTGTCCCTGTATCTTCCACTTTTCGGTCAAATTAAAATCTCCCTGAAAATTAACCGATTGGGTCAGCAGCGTTGTAAATCCGGAATAATCGGGTTTTAATTGTCGGGTTAAATTGAGTGAATACGCCAGACTCAGGCTCCAGGGTATATTAAAATCGGCGAACTCGGCGGTATTATTCCGCACCCTATTCAACTCCCTATCCTGATCATCGTAATCATTGGAACGTGTGCGTTCCTGTCCCCTTTTTTCTTTTTCTTTCTGCTCATTTTTGGGTTTGGATCGAAACTGAGTGTTGAGTGACACAAAACCACTCGTGAAACGTCCGGGTGAAAAACGATCGCCCTGCCAGGTGTATTGACGTATCCTTCTGCCCCTTGCATCCTGTTGGTATGGAGATACGGAAGCACCGGCTGTAAGACTGATTTTTTCAAAAAGATTGCTGCGTAAATACAAATTAAAATCACTGAGAGCGAATGAATCGGCCAGCATGTTGTAACCCGTACTCAAACCAAAACCGTCGATCAGACGTACTTTTTTCATGCCGCCCTGACTCGTATCCTTTTTATTGCGCACCTTCATCTCCAGGTTGTTATCCAGCGTGAAACTGACGAATCCCGATTTCCCTTCACTGAGACCGCCAAACATGGAACCTTCGTATTTGTTGAAACGGAAGCGATCGCCGTTGGCATTGACCTGTGTTTCATACCATTGATCCTTTGCAAGATCGGGTCTGTAACTGAAACCAACCGTGGGACGAATCACATGGCGGATGGAACGAACGGCACTGGTGCGTTTGAAATTGAGTGTTCCAAAAAGAGCGGTACTGAAATTGAGACCAAAGCTCATTTGACGTCCGGTATAAAAGCCCTTGGTTACAAGCGTGTCCACTTTTTGAAGGGAACTGTTCCAGGAACGTTCGA
>CANGQQ010000090.1 GCA_947456025.1 Chitinophagaceae bacterium
CGTTTTTTTTACCAATTACCAAAGTACCAAAAGCAAGCAACTGGAGCATAATAACCATTGTTGTATTCTTTTTTACTGGAAAGAAATGGAACGGCAAGTCCGCATAAAAGGCATTGCGGAAGCCATCAGTAACGAAGAGAGTATTCTGTATTTCAACAGTCGTCCGGAAGGCAGCAGAATCGGTGCATGGGCATCTCCGCAAAGCATGGCTGTTGCCGGGAAAGCATGGCTGATCGAAACCTTTAACTATTATCGGGAACGTTTTAAGCACGGCGTCATTCCAAAACCACCTCATTGGGGAGGTTACCGCATCAAACCTTACACGTTCGAGTTTTGGCAAGGACGTCCCAGCAGGATGCACGATCGTATTCAATACTCAGATTTTGAAGCAGGAGTCTGGAAGATTCAAAGACTGGCTCCGTAAAAGAGCCTGCAAGAAACAAAGATCCTTTTAAGTTTATTTTTTCCAGCGAAGTGATTGAATCAAATGCTGCATGTCGCGGTATAAAAATGTCTCCACCGGGCGGATGGAATCATAATTAGGCGTTGCATTAAAATAAAGGGCCCCACGTAAAAAATGCCTGGTGCTGTCGGTTACAAAAAACTGCTTTCCGGTAGCGGCATTACCACCAATATCAAATACAAATCCTTCAACACCCGGCCCTCCTTTTATTGGAATTTCATCAATAGAAGTTGCTTTCAGAGAATGCTTGCTGGTCATTTTAAATGCATCTTCAACAAGTAAGCTCAAACTGTTTTTACCCCCTACCACTTTGTAACTGATATGAATACGGGCATCAAAACCGGGGAAGTCAACATTTACCCAGTAAGGATTTTCCGGAAGGTCATCAAAAAAAGTACTGTCCTTAATAACATGGCCATATACAGGATATTCAAATGAATACGGATATCCCGGTTCGTCGAAGACAACATATTTTTTCTGCGGCAACTCAATTTCAAAATAACCTCTTGGCTTCGGCAAGGGATCCGAGTTGCATCCCATGAACGACAAAACCAACAAACAACAGATTGAAAAGTAAAATCCGGAACGCATGATTAAGCAGACAGCGGTTTAATGGTAACTTTAATTTTTTCAATACGATTACGGCTCATTTCCAAAACCGCAAATGTAAAATCGCCTGCCTCTACGGTATCATTTACTTTGGGTAACCGTTCTGCCAACTCCAGAACCAATCCGGCAAGCGACTCACTTTCGCCACGCACCTCTTCAAAGGTTTCATTGGGAAGATTCATGATCTTACACACATCATTGATCATTGTTTTGCCTTCAAAAACATAGGTGAAGTCATCAATTTTCCGATTGATGCTTTCTTCATCATCAAATTCGTCTTTGATTTCCCCTATGATTTCTTCAACAATGTCCTCCATGGTTACAATACCACTGGTACCTCCAAATTCATCCACCACAACCGCAAAATGAATTCGTTTCTGTTGAAACTCTTTCAACAAATCGTCGATCAGTTTTTGCTCGGGAACGAAATAAGGAGAACGCACTAATTGTTGCCATTGAAATGCAGCATCTGCCTCAAGATAAGGCAACAGATCTTTGGTTTGCAAAATTCCCACCACCTCATCCAGATTGTTTTTGTATACGGGGAGCCGACTGTAATGCAATTCTTGAACCTGTTTAATCAGTTCATGAAACGATGTATTGTAATTAATACCGTTGACGTCCAGGCGCGAACGCATGATCTGCTTCACGGTAATATTGCTGAATTTCTGGATGCCCTTCAGGATTTGCTTTTCCTCAATTGTTGCTTCATCTTCGCTCATGAGATCAATGGCATAATCCAACTCTTCGGCTTTGAGAGAAGTCGTTTGATAATGAGATAACTTTTTCTCGATACCATCCGCATATTCACTCAGCCATTTACCAACGGATCGAAACATTGGATAAATGATGCTATCCACCCACCAGCCGGCAAAAAAGGCAAAGAAGATATTGTTTTGCGAAGCCCAAACGCGTGGGAGAATTTCGCAAAACAACAAGATCAAAGCGGCAATTAAAAGCGCCTTGATTACAAACTCAACCCAAAAAAGCTGATGTTTCAAATCTAAAAACTCATCAGATAAAATATTGGCCAACAAGATAATGCCAATGTTGAAAAAGGCGTTTGCACTTTGCAAACTACCCATGAGAACTTTGGGCTCTTCGAGCAGATTAACGACTCTCCTCGCACTAGGATCGGGCTTTGTTTTGAGCAGGTTAATATCCTTATACCTTAACGTGAAGAAAGCCACTTCAGCTCCACTTACAACAAAGGAAAAAAACAAAAAGAATAAAAACAGCACTACCATCAGCGTGAGTGCCTGACTGTTAACAGCGAGTAAAACCGGTTCAAAAAACAACAAGATGGAATTGCAATTAAAGAGATAATCCAAAGCATAAGGTTTTGGTCAACAAATGTGAACAGCGGTGCAAAAGTATCAAAAATGAAGAGAATGCTCTAAAAGGGAGTTTCGCCCGAAAGATCGCTCAATGGTGGCAAGTCTTCACCGCCAAATCCTCCTAATCCTTCCGGATGATCTGTCCGGCCGGAGGCATCGGTCCTTTTGTCCAGCATGATGAGGTTATCACCAACAACTTCCGTAACAAACTTTTTAACGCCATCCTTGTCTTCCCAACTCCGGGTTTTCAACCGGCCTTCAATGTAGACCAGGCTGCCTTTATGTAAATATTTTTGAGCCAAATCGGCCAACCCCCGCCACAACACAACCGTATGCCATTCGGTTTGGCTTACTTGTTTGCCCGTACGGTCTTTAAATGTTTCGGTTGTTGCCAGCGGAAACTTTGCAACAGCTACATTCCCTTCCAGTAATTGAACGTCCGGGTCCTTACCCAGATTTCCAATAAGCATCACACGGTTAACGCCTCTCATACATGTCGAAATTTGTCCGTTAAAAAATAAATGACAATCTGTTGTTTGTAAGTTACATGATTTTAACGGGATCTCCATGTTATCTTATCCCTTCTTTGTGAACTGAATATCCATAAAATCCTGCAAGATTCTCGGAAAAGGAAAAGCCTTCAACTCCGCTTTTGTTTTCCATTCCCATTCAGTTTTTAATTGATGAGCTGGGTTTGAGACCGTTGCAGTAACCGCAAAAGCACGAATGGTTTGATGCGATAGCTTCTGTACTTTGGGAGAAAGCATGTTATTAATTTTGACACCCTGAAGCCAATCGCTCAGTTTGGTAGAAGTTTTGAATTTCTGTGAACGCTCCCATTCCTTTTCAGAGTTCCATTCTATAGAGGGGAACTCATATAAACTGCGCCAAACATCTTTCTGTTCCCTCTTTCGTACCGCATAACGACCCTTCCACGAAAGGAAATAAAAGGTGAACCAACGGTCTTTTTGTTGAACCTTTTTTGACTTAGCAGGATAATGTGTTACACTCTTTTCTTTGAAAGCCAAACATTTTTTCTGTAATGGACAGGTTGCGCACAAGGGCGCATCGGGTTTACATACTGTAGCGCCAAAATCCATAATGGCCTGATTGTATGCTGCCGGCTCCAATACACTCAAACACTCCTGCGCCAGTGTTTGAAACTGATGTTTGCCCGATGTCGTATCAATGGGGGTGCCGATTCCAAAATAACGGCTCAATACCCTGTAAACATTTCCATCTACAACCGCATAGGGCAACTGAAAGGCAAAGGAAGCGATGGCTGCTGCCGTATAGGGCCCGATTCCTTTGAGCCGAAGCAGCGATTCGTAATCGGCCGGAAAAACTCCGCTGTATTGTGTTACGATAATTTGAGCAGTGGCATGCAAATTTCTGCAGCGATTGTAATAGCCCAACCCCTCCCAAAGTTTATACACCTCGTCCAAAGAGGCAGCTGCCAGATCATGTACAGAAGGGAATCGTTCCAAAAACCGTTCGTAATATTTCCACCCTTGTTCGGTTCTTGTTTGCTGTAAAATGATTTCGCTGAGCCAAATTTTATACACCTGCGTTTCGCCTTTCCAGGGCAATACCCGTTTGTTCTCCTGAAAATGCCATTTCAAAAGTTTTTGCTGAAAATCAAGCTTCGATTTACGATTCATTGAATATGTTTATACCTGTGTAAATGAATGAAATCCAATACCAACGGGCGTTAGGCTTGTTTTTTATTCAAAATCAACAAGTTATCTGAAATAAATTTCTTTTTGTAAGGTTTTTTTCCCAACTTTATCAAACGATTGCTATGAGAATTTGTTCTCAATCCTAAACCATTAAACAAAATTTCATGAGAAAAGCCGATCTCGTTAATCAAATTTCAGAAAAAACAGGCATTCCCAAAGTAGATGTATTGGTCACGTTAGAAACCATGTTCAAGGAAGTTAAAGAATCGCTTTCTGCCGGACAAAACATTTACATTCGCGGGTTTGGCAGTTTTATTACGAAAAAAAGAGCTGCTAAAATTGGCCGAAACATCAAACGAAACACAGCCGTACACATCCCTGAACATTACATTCCTGCATTCAAACCTGCAAAAGAATTCGTTCAGGAAGTAAAGGAAAAGAAAAAAAGCTAAACGGGTCTACCCTTCTTTTCTCTGATAATTGACCGGCATGCTGTAGTTTTGCCGTTCAATTACTCGAAAACGTGAACAGGCAACAAATTCTTTTCATTTCAACCGCAGTACTTGCGGTTTTTCTTTTGTTCTTTTTTGGACGGACGGTCCCCGGAAAGCAAAAGATTACAACGCCGGAAACCACTTCTGCCGGGCAAAATACCGGTCAGCCCGAAATGCTGGACTTCCCTACCATGCTGGGGAAATCGAAACAACGACTCACACCCGAGCAGCTTCGTAAGGTTACAGAATGGGAGCATTCTGTAGTAAGAGGAGCAGTAAAAGAGCAACAATTAACGGTTTACAAAACAATGGCCCGCTTCTGGATGGACAGTATCGGCGCATTTGTTCCGTATATAAAATATACAGCCGAAGCCGCTAAGTTGGAAAATTCAGAGAAAAACCTCACCTTTGCAGCCCATTTGTTGTTAACGGAACTCCAACGCACGGAAGAAGTGCCATTGAAAACTTGGATGGCCGTTGAAGCAAAACAGTTGTTTGAAAAGGCATTGGAGTTGAATCCGTCGAATGATTCTACGAAGGTAGGATTGGGTAGTTGCTATTTTTTTGGTGCGGCTGGCAACGAACCACCTATGACCGGTATTCGTTTGATTCGTGAGGTAACTGAAAAAAATCCGGATAACGCATTCGCACAATACATGCTGGGTGTTGGATCCTACATCAGCAGACAATGGCCCAAAGCGATTGAGCGCTTTTCCAAAGTTGCATCTTTGGAGCCGGACAACCTGGAAGTGCTATTGCGACTGGCCGATGCATATGAACAATCGGGTGATAAAACAAACGCCAAAAAATGGTACGTACGTTTTATCGAAACGGTAAGACGACTTGAAAAAAGTAAAAAGTTCAAATCCAGTCCGGAAATGATGCAACAACTGGAAGAACACATAAAAACATTATAGTAAACCATATTTATAACGAACGAAAATTTTAGGGTATGCCTTGCGGTAAAAAAAGAAAACGTCATAAAATTGCGACGCACAAACGTAAAAAGCGTCTGAGGAAGAACCGTCATAAAAAGAAGAAATAATTCTTTTTTGAGCGGAGTCCCGATTGATCGGGACTCTGTCTTCTGTTACCGTTACAACTTTTAAAAACGTTGCTTGTATTCATTCGTTGTAATCGGTTATTCCTTCCTGATCAGGTGAAATACAGTATCATGCACACATGAGCCGTCAATTGCACGGTTGCGTGTGCATATTTTGCATTGTACTCCGTTCGGTTTCAATCCGACCGGAAGAATGAGCGCAATGCTTCATCTTAAAGTTGATTGTTGTGAACAAGGAACTGATCATAAACGCCGTTTCAAACGGTGTAGAAATAGCTTTACTGGAAGATAAAAAACTCGTTGAACTGCATCAGGAAAGTCATGATGCCAGTTTTACTGTTGGCGATTTATACCTGGGGAAAGTCAAAAAACTGGTACCCGGCATGAATGCTGCATTTGTAGATGTAGGATTTGAAAAAGACGGGTTTCTGCATTATACCGACCTGAGCCCTTATGTACGTTCGCTGATCAAATTCACAGCCCTCTCTGTCGCCGATAAAAGTGATTCCATTGCTGATTTCTCTCGTTTTCAAAACGAAACTGAAATCATTAAAACAGGAAAAATTGGAGATGTCCTGAACGGGAAGCCTCCTGTTTTGGTTCAAATTCTCAAAGAACCGATTGCAGCCAAAGGGCCGAGATTAAGTTGCGAAGTTTCACTTCCGGGCCGATTTGTAGTAATAACACCCTTTAACGATATCGTAGCCGTTTCACGCAAGATCCATTCTTCCGAAGAACGGAAACGACTCCAGAAAATCATTGAAGCCATCAAACCTAAAAATTTTGGCGTCATTGTACGTACGGCAGCAGAAGGTAAGAATACTGCTGAATTGCATGAGGACCTGAACAATTTAGTTGCTACCTGGCAACAAATTCAAAAGAATTTAAAAAGCGCTGTTCCTCCGGCAAAAATTCTGGGCGAAAAGGATAAAACGACCAGCATTTTAAGAGATCTGCTGAGTCCGGATTTCAATCGCATCGTTGTGAACGATAAAGCCATCTACAACGATGCAGTGGCGTATATTCAGAAAATAGCACCCGACAAAAAGGATATTTTGAGTCTTTACCAAAACGGATCTCCCATTTTTGACAGTTTTGGAATAACGAAACAGGTAAAGGCTTCATTTGGCAAAACAGTCAATCTTGCAAGCGGCGCCTACCTGATTATTGAACATACCGAAGCACTGCATGTAATTGATGTAAACAGCGGTTACAAAAGTGTGAGTGCAAATCAGGAAGAGAATGCGTTGCAAACCAATATGGAAGCGGCGGAGGAAATTGCAAGGCAGTTGCGCCTGAGAGATATTGGTGGCATTATTGTCGTCGACTTCATTGACATGAAGCTGCCCGATAATAAACGGAAGCTCGCCGAAGCAATGGAAAACTTCATGCAAGCCGATCGCGCCAAACACGCCATTTTACCCATTTCCAAATTCGGAATCATGCAAATCACCAGACAGCGCATGAAACCGGAGGTCAATATCAATACACAAGAAGTTTGTCCGTCTTGTAATGGAACCGGCAAGGTGACATCATCCCTGATTCTGGAAGATGAAATTGAAAAAAACCTCAATTATCTGGTGATGCAAAAACACAAGCAGCTTACCATATCCGTTCATCCGATCATGGAAGCCTATTTACGGAAGGGCTTTCCTTCACGCCGATTGAAATGGAGCTGGAAATACAAACAAAATGTTCGTGTACGCAGCAACAATGCACATCATTTAACGGAGTATCATTTTTTCGACGGATCAGATGAAGAAATCAAATTAGCCTGAGGCTGTTAGGATTTCTTGAGCACTAATCGGTGGTCCTCAAACAATCGCAATCATACTGATTTCAACCCGAACGTTTTTGGGAAGCCCCTTTACTGCAACTGTTTCACGTGCAGGATAGAGATCTTCAAAATAACTTCCATATACTTCATTCACCTCTGCAAACAGCTCCATGTCACTTAAAAAGATGGTGGACTTAACAACATGCGCAAATCCCAAATCCGCTTCGGTTAAGATTGCTTTCAGGTTTTGCATCACCTGATGAGTTTCGTCTACGATCGATCCGGTAACCAATTCCATTGTCGAAGGATGAAGGGGTATTTGTCCGGAAATAAACAATTGTCCGCCCGCTAATACAGCCTGATTGTACGGTCCAATTGGAGCAGGAGCATGAATGGTATTGATGATTTTCTTTTCCATATACAAATGTAATTTATTTTGAAAAGCCGAGATATGAAAAACACAACGGTATCGCCATTACGCATAAAAAAAGGGCATCGCCCGATGCCCTTCCCTGAATGTTTTCTCGCTTAGCTCAAATGCTTAGCAAGGTGTTTTGCCATGTCAAACATAGACACTTGTGCTTTACCGCCGAATACGGGTTTCAGTTTAGCATCTGCATTGATCATGCGTTTGTTTTTAGCATCTTGCAACTTATTGGCCTTGATGTAAGCCCAGATTTTTTTAACTGCTTCAGTACGCGGTAAGCCTTTACTTCCGATTACTGCAGCGAGTTCAGCACTTGGAGTGAGTGCTTTCATGAAAGCAGCATTTGGCTTGCGAGCAGTTTTTTTCTTCGCAGCTTTTTTAGGAGCAGCTTTTTTAGGAGCAGCTTTTTTGGGAGCAGCCTTCTTTACAGCAGCTTTTTTAGGAGCAGCTTTTTTAGGAGCGGCTTTCTTTGCAGCTTTTTTGGGAGCTGCTTTTTTTGCTTTTTTTGTTGCCATTTTTTTGAGTTTAGAATGTTAACGGGTGCCGTTTTACGGCTATGAAAATAGGCACTTTCTGTCAGTAAAAAAGGATTTTTTTCCACATTTTTACCGACAGTTTTGTGAGTTGTGTTCAAGCCTGTAAAGCATTGCAGAACAATGACCCCCAAAAGATGCTTTCCTGGTATGTGGTTTGTCACTGACCTACAATTTGAAACCGATCCCAATACAGAAAAAGGCAGCCTACTCAGTCTCTCTTTTCTGTTAATTTTTGCAACACTTCTATTATCTTTCCTTTGCAACTATGCCTTTTTATATCAACATTCACAGTCACAGCAAAGCCATCGGCACGGAATGGGTACTGCAAAACCTGCACTCCAGGTTCGAAGATCTTACTCCCTACAATTGCTATTCTGTGGGCTTACATCCCTGGTTCATCCATGAAGAAGCATTTCCGGAACAATTGCAGTCATTGGAAGAGGCGGCTACCCGGCCACAGGTAAAAGCCATTGGAGAATGCGGACTCGATCGTGTTTGTAACACACCCATGCCCTTGCAAAAAAAGGTATTTCATGCACAAATACTTCTGGCGCGCAGCTACAATAAACCCTTGATCATACACTGCGTTCGTGCATTTGAAGAGACAATACGGGAGCTGGATCATGAGGCACATAACATCCCGGTTTTATTTCATGGATTTACCGGTTCCCGGGAGAAGGCTTTGCAACTGACCCGAAGAGGCTACTTTTTATCCTTTGGAAAAAGTTTATTCCAACGGCGTTTACACGAAATGTTAACAGCTTTACCCAAAGAGCAATGGCTTCTGGAAACCGATGATGCTTCCATTTCGATTGAAAGCCTGTACGAAATTGCCGCAAAGTCTTTAAATATTCCCGAGGATGTGCTTAGTTTGCAGATTCAAAAAAATGCGACTTCCTTTCTGGGGTTTGCACCAACAACAATATGATGCAGGATCTTTCATGGCTTTCAAGAACCCAATTACTGATTGGCGAACAGGCTTTACTACAACTGACCCGTTCCCATGTCATGGTTGTAGGTTTGGGAGGCGTAGGCTCATTTGCAGCTGAATTCATAGCAAGAAGCGGTGTCGGTAAAATGACTATTATAGATGGCGATGTTGTGGACCCCACCAATCGCAACCGTCAGCTACCGGCTCTTGCAACCAACCATGGCGAATCCAAAGCTTTGATCATGGCCGATCGTTTAAAAGCAATCAATCCGGAGCTCGACTTGCAAGTGGTTCAGGATTTTGTTACGCCGGAAAAAGTAACCGGACTCCTGGAAACGACCCCTGATTATATTATTGACGCTATTGACAGCATCAC
>CANGQQ010000091.1 GCA_947456025.1 Chitinophagaceae bacterium
AACGTACCATCACAATCGCTGCCTCTATTGCAGGTATCACGGCACTCTCCATCAGTGGCATGATGTTGCTGCTTGCACCCAAAAACAACACACAACAACTGCTGGAACTGGGTAAAAAAGTAGATCAATTGGAACGTATTCAGATCCAGCAAGACAACCAAATCAATACAGTTAAAAACAAACTGGCTCCCGGAACCGAGATTAAAGGAGGCGGATCCGCTTTCTTGTTCGACGGTAAAGGATATTTGCTTACCAGTGCGCATGTTGTAAGAAATGCGAAAGGCGGTATTGTGGTATTCAATAATAAAGGTGATGAGTTCAGGGCTGTGATTGTTACCATCGACAAAACACGTGATATCGCTGTTTTAAAGATTGAAGACGCCGATTTCAAACCCTTGGCAACTGTTCCCTACGGAATTCGTAAATCTTCTACCGATATTGCTGAACCGATCTTTACATTGGGCTATCCCCGTAACGAAATTGTATACGGAGAGGGCTATCTAAGCGCCAAAACCGGTTTTAATGGTGATACTTTAAGTTGCCAGATTGCTGTAGCAGCCAACCCCGGTAATAGCGGCGGCCCTGTTTTTAATCGCAATGGTGAAGTCATCGG
Source organism: Chitinophagaceae bacterium (assembly GCA_947456025.1). Taxonomy (GTDB): domain Bacteria; phylum Bacteroidota; class Bacteroidia; order Chitinophagales; family Chitinophagaceae; genus Lacibacter. The sequence goes on from CANGQQ010000091.1 coordinate 614, forward strand.
TATCCTCAGCGCCAAAGAAACGCAAGCAGAAGGTGTTGTTTTCGCCGTACAATCAAAGCACATCATTCAAACCATTACCGATCTTAAAAAGGCGGATTCCAGTTTATCGCATTTAAAAATACCTTCTGTTTCTACGCTCCGTGGAACGGATAAGGTTCAACTGGTGAAAAAAATTCAGGATTTTATCTATATGGTAAAAGTATATTAAGACTTACACAACCACCTTTAATGAGAAAATCCCTCTGATGAGGGATTTTTTATGTCTTGAAATTTGGAGATTACCATTTATCTACTTCTTCATCATTTGAAGAAGCGGGAGTGTCAGGCTGAGTTTCTACACGTGGTTCGGGAGTTGTTGTTTCTGCTCTGGGCTCTGTTGCCATCATGTCTCCATCACCGGATGAAGGAGCATCTTCGTGGTTGAATGCGTCAAAATCAAAATCAGGCATCAGTTCTGTTTTCACATAATCAACTGCTTCGTTCAATCCTTTGAGGAACTTATTGAAATCTTCCTTATAAAGGAAAATCTTGTGACGATCGTAGCCCTCACCGGTAAAGCGTTTGCGGCTTTCTGTAATGGTCAGGTAATAATCATTACCACGTGTTGATCTCACATCGAAGAAATAGGTTCTTCTTTTACCGGCACGAATTCTTTTGCTGTAAATACTCTCGGCCCTTTTTTCGTTGTTTTCGTACGCCACAGTTTTTGGTTTTTAGTAGTTGATTCCTTTATTAAACGGGAACAAAGATAGATTTCTTTTCGATTTGACAAAATTTTACAGCCCGCTGCATCTCCGTTAGTAAAAGCTCCGAAAAACCGGGTTTCAACCACCCATTTTTCAATGTCTCCGGCCGCATGCTTACATCCCGTTTTCGAGTTGTTGCTGACGGTACAATGCGGCATAGCTGCCATTCCGCTCCATTAAACTTTCGTGGCTTCCATCTTCAATAATACGGCCATTTTCCAATACAAGAATGCGATCAAATTCAAGAACAGAAAAAATGCGATGTGTAATGACCAAAGCTGTTTTACCTTTCAAGTAGTGTTTCAATGCACCCAAAACGGCAGATTCTGTTTTTGTATCAACGGCATTTAAACAGTCATCTAAAATGAGCAAAGCGGGCTGCTTGATGATGGCACGGGCAATGGAAAGTCGTTGCTTTTGTCCTCCGCTTAAGGTAACGCCCCTTTCTCCAATGACTGTTTGATAACCGGCCGAAAACCGCATGATTTCTTCATGCATCGCTGCTTTCTTTGCAGCCTCTACAATACCTTCCTGATCGGCCTGTTCAGTTCCAAAAGCAATATTATTGGCAATGGTATCGCTGAATAAAAACACATCCTGGGGCACGTAGCTGATTTGTTTGCGGTATGCTTTTAACTGCCATTGCGGCAATGGAATTCCATCTACTAACAGGGTTCCTTCGGTAGGATCATAAAAGCGAAGTAACAATTGTGCCAGTGTCGTTTTTCCGGAACCGGTTTTACCGATTAATACAACCCGCTCCCCTTTGCGAATATTCAGATTCAATTGATGAAGGGCTGTAATACCGGTTTGAGGATAGGTGAACGAAAGATTCCTGAATTCAATTGAACCGTTCAATGAATGATCGATGGCATCGGACGAACTATCAACAGAGGGTATTGCATGTAAAAACTCGTTCAATCGTTTTTGTGAGGCTGCTGCACGCTGGATGGTACTGGCTACCCAACCGATGGCACTTACGGGGAACGTAAGCATGGTCAAATACATAATAAATGCGGCCATATCTCCAAACTGCATAGTGCCATTGATGTAGGCCCGCCCGCCCGCGTAGATAACCAGCAAGGTACTGATCCCCATCAACAAGGCTATTGCCGGAAAATAGATGGCTTCCACCTTGAACAAACGCATGGAACTTTTTCGGTAACCCTCGCTGTTGGATTCAAAAAAAGAACTTATGTTCCGTTCCTGTACAAAGGATTTGATCACCCGGATGCCGGAATAAGCCTGCTGTGCATTGGTGGTTAAATCTGAAAGACGACGCTGTACTTCCTCACTTTTTCGGTTGATGATTGTATTGACATAATAAATGGTAAGTGCCAATATCGGTAAGGGTGCCAAAACGTAAAGCGATAACTCGGCGTTTTTCTTAACCATATAAAAAACACTCATCGAAATCAGCACGATGAGATTGATCAGATACATGATGGCAGGTCCCGTGTACATACGCACCCTACTGATGTCTTCCGATATCCGATTCATGAGATCGCCTGTATCATGTGTTTTGTAAAACGGAAGATCGAGTAACTGGTAATGCCGGTACACTTCGTTTTTTTGGTCAAATTCAATATGCCGACTCATGACAATCAAGGTCTGCCGCATGAAAAACATAAAAACACCTCTTATGATCGCCAACAGAAGTAACACCAAACAACACAAGGCCACCACTCCGGAAAATGAAAGGTCGAGTTTTAAAATGTAGCCTGTAACGGAAGCTATAAATGGATCGGTAAACCCTTTGTGTGTTGCGGTGTGATAACCCGACATTCGCTGTTGCACACTGTCGATTACGAAGGATGTGAGTTGGGGTGCGAGAACTCCGAAATAATTGGACGCAACAATAAATAACAAACCCAGTACGAAACGAAGGCGGTATTTCCAGAAATACTTATTGAGATATGAAAGTTCCTTCATGTTGCCGTAAAAATAATGAATCGGCAACCGATCGTAAAAGTTGATTTTCTGAAAAACAAAAACCGTAAGTGCGAACGATCAAATGCATCAGGACTGTATATAGTTGTGCAATTGCTCGATGGTCTCAGCCTGCGAAAGAATGGTTTCGGTTACCACATCGTTGATCGAAATAATACCAGATACGCGATCGTTTTCAAAAACCGGCAAATAACGAATATTGCTTTCGCTCATGATATGCATACAGGTTTCGATCGAATTCTCGGGAGTGATACGAGGCAACCCGGTTGTCATGATGTCTTTGACATAGGTTTCAGTGGAAGAACGGCCCATTAAAATCACTTTACGGGCATAGTCACGCTCTGTCATTACACCAAGATACTCCTCCTGATTCATTACCATGACCGACCCAATGTTTTTTTCCGCCATCAATTCCAGTGCCTGAATCACCGGCAAATCGGGTTGAACAGAAATAACGGAACTGCCTTTTCGTAAAAGAATGTGTGAAACTTTTCGCATACGCTTTCTTGTTTAGTCTGCTTTAAGTTAAACAAAAAAGCGAAGAAAAGAATCATTTATACGTAGAGATTCTGAAAAAACATCTTATCGGCCGAAATCATCCTGTAGCCGAACGATATCTTCTTCGGTTGAAGGATGCGCAGGATCTGTATGCTGCCATATCTCTGCAAGTACGGCCCAATCATTCAAACCAATCAAACGATGGCGTTCGCCTTCTTTGAGCACAATGATATCACCTGGCTCATAGGTTTGCATATCCGTTTCTGCATCCGTATCGCTTTGAACAACACCTACTTCACCTTCTACTACGCGCCAGATCTCGGCACGACGATGATGGTATTGCCAGGACAAGCGTTTTTGTGGTGCGACAACCAGAATTTTGGGGCTGAGTTTGTTACCCAACAAGAGGTCTTCCTTTTTATAGGTAGGAAAAAACTGTTCAATGAATGCATCTGCCTGAGATTCATCGATGACAAAAAATCCTCCCCAGGGACGATGAAAATCTGTTGTGGCGAAACGAAATCCGTCCTCTGTAAGTTCTTGTTCCAATCTTTCAAAAATGCCATTGCTCTGTTCCATGATTCATTTGCTTCTGTTAAAAAAATAAATCTATCAATTTTACACGATACAGCATAAAAAAAACTGCCTTAATTAAGGCAGTTTTTTTAGTATCCGATTCGGATTAATAATATTGTTTCATTACAATCAATGCATGGATCAATCCGGGAAGCCAGAACAGGAAGGTAAGAATCAGGTTCAGCCACCAGTTTTGTCCGCTGAAATCATCCATAATTCCCATTGCAAGCCATGCCCAACCAAAAATCGCAAGAACGATATACAAACCTTTAGGAATGCTCCCTTTTCCACCTTTTTTAAATTCTTTTTTCAGTTTAGCCTGTGTGAATTTCAAGGCGATTTTTTCTTTCAACGTCATTTTCTTGCCAGTCATTTCCTGAACCTTGGAAGGTGTCAATGAAAGCACGTTTTGAACATCCATCTGTTCCAATCCTTTTACTGCAACATGTTTGGATGCTGCCATGTGAGCAGGAACATATAACATTCCGGCTTGTAAAGAAATACTGAAAACTGCTGCAACAAGAAGTAATGCAAACTTTCTCATAGATTTAATTTTGTTTTAGGTTAAAAAATTTGTTCCAAAGTAAAGATTCTTTTTATTCCTTCCAATTAATTTTATTCACGCAAACGATCTCTAAAACCTTCATTAAATTCAAATCAACCCCCTATATTTGCAAAAACTTTCACGCATGGAAAAGAAATCTTCTGTTCTGAACTGGATTTTATTTTTTGTATCAGTTGCCGCCTTTTTTGTTTTTTATTTTTCACCGCTTGCAAACTACATCACTGCAACTTTGCCGTTTATTTGCTATTACCTGGCAAAAGCATTGGATTTGATTTAATCAATCTTATTTCCTATAACAAACCCGGTACTGTGTACCGGGTTTTATTTTTTATAACCGCATCGGAAATCCTTTCAATAAAAAAAGCGCAACAGAACGTTGCGCTTTGTGTTATAAGATTCGTTTGATTACTTCACTTCTTCAAACTGTGCATCTTCTACATGATCATTTCCGGGTGCGCCTTGTTGACCGCCTGCTTCTGCTCCGGGTTGTTGTGCACCTGCTTCCTGCGTTGCCTTGTAAATCTCTTCACTGGCGGCAGTCCAGGCCGTGTTCAACTCATTGGTAGCCGTATCAATTGCGGATAGATCCTGTGCTTTATGCGCATCTTTCAATCGAGTTAGTGCCGCTTCAATCGGTGCTTTTTTATCGGCCGAAATTTTATCACCATACTCTTTCAGTTGCTTTTCTGTTTGGAAAATCAAACTGTCTGCACCGTTGATCTTTTCTACTTTTTCCTTCTCTTCTTTATCAAGGGTTTCATTCGCTTTCGCTTCAGCCTTCATTTTCTCTATTTCCTCTTTTGTAAGACCACTGCCCGCTTCGATACGAATTTTTTGCTCTTTACCGGTTCCTTTATCTTTTGCGCTTACGTTCAAGATACCGTTGGCATCTATATCGAAGGTTACTTCAATTTGAGGAACACCTCGGGGCGCCGGCGGAATACCATCCAGATTGAAAATACCCAGACTCTTATTGTCTTTAGCCATGGGGCGTTCACCCTGTACGATGTGAATTTGTACACCGGGTTGGTTATCGGCAGCCGTACTGAAAGATTCCGATTTTTTGGAAGGAATGGTGGTATTGCCGGGAATCAAAGTAGTCATAACACCACCCAGTGTTTCGATACCCAAACCTAAAGGTGTTACATCCAATAACAAGACATCTTTTACTTCTCCTGTAAGCACACCGCCCTGAATGGCAGCTCCGATAGCTACAACCTCGTCGGGGTTAACGCCCTTGTTGGGTTTCTTTCCGAAGAATTTTTCAACGATCTCCTGTACTTTAGGAATACGGGTACTACCTCCTACCAGAATCACCTCATCGATTTCACCGGTGCTTAAACCTGCATCTCTCAGAGCCGCTTCACAAGGTTTCAGGCAGCGTTCAAACAAGCGATCGGATAGTTGTTCAAACTTAGCACGAGTCAATTTCAACACCAGATGTTTGGGAACACCATCTACAGCGGTAATATAAGGCAGATTGATTTCTGTTTCACTTGAAGAAGATAATTCCACTTTTGCTTTTTCGGCCGCTTCTTTCAAACGTTGCAATGCCATCGGATCTTTGCGGAGGTCAATGGCTTCCTGTGTTTTGAATTCATCGGCAAGCCAGTCAATGATGACTTTATCGAAATCATCACCTCCCAGGTGCGTATCCCCATTGGTCGATTTTACTTCAAAAACACCTTCACCCAATTCGAGTATGGAGATATCAAAGGTTCCACCTCCCAAATCAAATACTGCAATTTTCTGATCGATGTGTTTTTTGTCCAGTCCGTATGCCAAAGCTGCTGCCGTTGGCTCATTCACAATACGTTTTACCGTTAACCCGGCAATTTCTCCGGCTTCTTTCGTTGCCTGGCGCTGCGCATCGTTGAAATAAGCCGGTACGGTAATCACCGCTTCGGTAACTTCCTGACCGAGATAATCTTCAGCCGTTTTTTTCATTTTTTGTAACACCATCGCAGATATTTCCTGAGGTGTGTACAAACGACCGTCGATATCGATACGTATAGTATTGTTATCTCCTTGTTTTACCTGATAGCTCCAGTGCTTGATCTCTTCCCCTACTTCGTCAAAACGACGACCCATAAAACGCTTTACAGAGTTGATCGTGTTGATAGGGTTTGTGATGGCCTGACGTTTTGCGGGATCACCCACTTTACGTTCACCATTCTTTAAAAATGCGACAACAGAGGGTGTGGTACGACGACCTTCATCGTTGGCAATTACCACCGGTTCGGATCCTTCCATGACCGACACGCAGCTGTTGGTTGTTCCTAAGTCAATTCCAATTATTTTACCCATGATTCGGATTTTTATGTTGCAGAACTATACTCAATGATAGTGCCATGCAAGAATGAAGTGAAAAAATGGCAGAAAAAACGGATTTCTTACAGGTTCCGGAGGATGATCTGTCCGAAATGCTCAAAAATTGCGACAAACCTGCAAACTTCGGATGTCTGAACGGTCTCTTCCGGGTAATGTTCATTTTCTGACGAATCCTTCCTGTTCCTGCGAACCACCTCCTTATCTTTGCCAACCCTAAAATCAGAATCAATGAAGGTCTTCAAATTTGGCGGTGCCAGTGTAAGCAACCATGAAAAAATTAAGAATCTGGGCACAATCCTCCAACAATTTCCCAATGAACAGATTGTTGTTGTGATTTCGGCAATGGGCAAAACCACCAATGCGCTGGAAAAAGTAGCTGAAACCTTCTTTTCAGGTCAAAAAGAAACGGCTCTGGACTTATTTCAACAGGTCAAAAAACAACATTTTGACGAGGCCAAAGTGTTGCTGGTAACTCATTTTAATGCCTTGATGGAACACCTCAACACATTTTTCACGGAAGTAGAATGGCTGCTGCACGATCAACCGGTGCGTTCGTTTGATTACTACTACGATCAGATCGTTTGTGCCGGTGAATTGTTGAGCACTGCAATTGTAAGTGCCTACCTGAATGAAGCAGGTATCTCAAACAAATGGCTGGACGTACGTGACATTTTGCGTACCGATGACAATTTCAGAGATGCCGGAATTGACTTCACGTTTTCCCAAAAACAAGTGAATGAGCAGGTAAAACCCCTGTTTGAATCTTACAATTTGATCATTACGCAAGGTTTTATAGGAAGTACCGATGAAAATGAAAGCACGACTCTGGGGCGTGAGGGAAGTGATTACACAGCGGCAGTTTTTGCGAATTTGCTGGATGCCGAAAGTCTGAGTATCTGGAAAGACGTGAAAGGCGTGATGAATGCCGATCCCAAATTGTTCAGTGATGCTGTATATATTGAAGAACTCAACTATGACGAAGTCATTGAAATGGCGTACTACGGAGCTCAGGTAATTCATCCAAAAACCATTAAGCCCCTTCAAAACAAAAGCATTCCATTATTTGTAAAATGTTTTGCAGATGCTTCGCTTCCCGGTACCGTCATTCATAATAAACCCGTCAAAAATCTTCCTCCCATTCTGGTGGTTAAATCGAATCAGGTTCTTTTACAACTGCGGACAAAAGATTTTTCTTTTGTTGGAGAAGCGCCCATGAGTGAATTGTACCGTATGTTTTCAAAACAAAAAATCAAACCCAATCTGATTCAAACAGGAGCTATCAGTCTTCAGTTTTGTATGGACGATCGCAGCGATAAGATCGAACAACTGGCTTTTGCCGCCGCCGAGATTTTCGATGTACAAACCGAAAAAGGGTTGACCCTGTTAACCATTCGTCATTATAACGATGCGGTACTTGAGAAAATGACAGAAGGCAAAACCATTCTCTTAAAACAGCAAAACCAGGATATTGTACAAGTACTGATGAAATAAGCGGGTTGAAAAACTATAAAAACTGTTGACTTGTTTTTTACAGTTTAATAAATTTCGTTGTATAACGTTCTCCTTTGTACAAGCATTGTAAATAATAGACCCCGGCAGAAAGGTCTTTTACATTCCAGCGAAAGCTTGATTGCCCTTGCACTATGTTTCTTTCTGCCTGATATACCCATTTTCCATTACCATCAGAAACAGATAGTACACAACGACTCAATCCTGAAAAAGGTAACTGTATCGAAAGCTGATCGACAACAGGATTGGGTGCAATCTGAAAAACTGTAGTTGAACCGGATCTGAATTGCAACTGTGCTGAATACGTCTTCCGGCCATTGAAAGCTACCAACACGAGTCGATAAATACATGGAAATTCCGGTGCGAAATCCGTGTAGTTAAAATTTCCAGGGACCGGATTGTTATAGGTTTTGATGTGCTGAAACATTCCATTTCCAATCTTGCGTTCCAGATCCAACCGAAACAGGTTCGAAGCTTCCATCAAACGCCAACTTAAATTCACGTTCTTGAATTCCTGTACTCCTTTCCAATTTCGGAGATGTTCAATTGATAATACAGATGCGCAATTAAAATCGGCACCTTCCGGAATTTGAAATCCACTTTGAATCACTCCATTCGCACCTGAGGTAGCTCCCATATTGCTTCCGGCGCAGGAAACACCGGTACGGATGGTCCCGTTTGTCCCCCCGCTAACTGAAGCCGTTGCATTTAAAGGCAAAGCGAGATTAGACCATACCACGCCACCACCACCTCCTCCTCCGGGACCCGAGCATAGGTTCATAAATCCGGAATTGCTTCCGGCAGCTCCCCCGGCTTC
>CANGQQ010000092.1 GCA_947456025.1 Chitinophagaceae bacterium
ACGGATTGCAGGGTATCGCAGAAGGCGTCTTGTTCCCGGTTGAACGTATCGTTCAATGTTTTGGATTCCACCTGGCTAAATTGGACATCCGTCAAAATAGTGCTTTTCACGACAAAGCCATTGTACAGATTCTAAAAGCTACCGGCGAAAAAGATACCGACTTTGAACACTGGGAAGAAGCTAAGCGTGTCGGGTTTCTGAATCATCTTTTGCAACATCCCGCACCGATAACCGATGTTACTGTTTCGTATGGTCCCGAGGCCGATAATGTTCTGGATTGTTACAGAACCATTCGCCAACACATCAATCAATATGGCGCTGATGGTATCGGTTCTTTTATCATCAGTATGACCCGGAATTTGAGCGACTTGCTGGTTGTTTATTTCCTGATGCGCGAAACACAACTGTTAAACACCAATCTTAAAGTGGTGCCGCTTTTGGAAACAATCGGAGATTTACAAAACGGACCTGACATCTTAGACCGCTTTTTACAACATCCGGTAACCAAAGAACGGGCCGAAAAAACGGGAAACAAACAGGAGGTCATGCTGGGCTACAGCGATAGCAACAAAGACGGAGGAACCATCGCCAGCAAATGGAATTTATACAAAGCAGAAAAAGCGCTTGTTGAGATCGGCAGAAAACACGATACCGAAATTTACTTTTTCCATGGAACCGGGGGCACCATCAGCAGAGGAGGCGGAAAGTACCATCGCTTTTTGGAAAGTATGCCGGAAAACACGGTATGCGGAACAATGAAAATAACAGTCCAGGGCGAATCAGTTGCACAGCTTTTTGGTAATCCCATGACGGCAAAATACAATTTAAACGCCCTTGCATCCGGCGTGGCCAAACATCAGATTCAAAAGAAGCATTCCATATCATCAACCTATCCAACGGATGTGATGGAGCTGCTGGCACAGAAATCCTTTGAACATTACCGATCGCTGATTGAAACGCCCGGATTCATCGAATTTTACAGCAAAGCCACCTGCATCGATGTTTTAGAAAAAAGTAAAATTGGCTCCCGTCCTGCCCGGAGAACAGGTACCCGAACATTAAACGACCTGAGAGCCATTCCCTGGGTGTTTAGCTGGAACTTATCCCGAATCACGCTTACGGGTTGGTATGGCCTCGGCGAAGCTTTGAGTTATTTAAAAGCAGAACGAACCGAAGACTATAAACGTTTGAAACAATCCATTCATCAATGGAGCTTTTTTAAGTTCCTGATGATTCAAACGGAAACCAACCTCATTCTGTCGAATCTGGAAATGATGAAACGCTACGCCGCTCTGGATGAAAATGCCGCCGAGCAGGAACTGCTCCTGAACAAGTTGATAACGGATCGCGAAAAGGGTATTCAGTTGATCGAAGAACTATTTGATGAATCGGCTGCCGTAAGACGAAGTGGCCAACTTGATAATTTAAACTGGCGAAACGATAAACTGGCGGTATTGCATCAACTGCATATCAACTATCTGAAACAATGGCGCGAAATGAGCGAGGAGCATGGAACTGAAAAAGAAAAAACATTAAACAAATTACTCAGTATCATCAACGCCCTATCCAGCGGACTGAAAAATACAGGTTGATGCAACATACGTTCTTGTCGTCGTTGGTGTTTTGATGCCGTCGTTGGTGTTTTCACCAACGACTTTACGGCTAATGTCACGAGCAGAACAGCTCCTTTTCGACGATTCCCCTTTTGGTGAGAACACCAGGAGGGGCGAAAGAAATAGGATCAACTGTTAGGCGCATCTTCTACTTCTGATTTTTTCCATAATTTCATTACATGAATTGGTTGATTTGATTTCAATCATAATCAAATACCAAAAGGGTTTACGTAAGTAACTAATGCACAAACAATACCTTTTAGGCACTTAATTTATCTAGTTCTATTTTGAATTAACTCATTCAGATACGCTAGGGCAGTATAATTTTAATGGAAAGTATTTGATCCCATTTTCCACGCATCAAACTTAGGTTGTAAATCCGTTCCTGCGGCACCTCGGCCACCACCTTTTCGCTATTATTTTGAATGGCTACAATCTGAAAATAACGATCCCGATAAATGTATTGATTTGCCTGTGGAATCATACAACTGCGTTCACTCGAATTTAAAACAACTGCATAATAACCCGGTGCCATGAAGAGAGCATCCTTAGCATACTCACGTGCATGAAACTCCCAGCTCGTATTTTGGTAACGGTTTTGAATGAGCACCTCCTCCGGTCTTTGAAAACGAAGGTTTCTATAGCCTCCAAAGGAACAAGAGTCTGTTGAAGCATCTATCTCCCTGAGTTCAAACTGCACGTCACCGGCGACCTGATTTTTAACTTTAATCACAATCGTATAAGAACCATCAAAGGGACTCATTTGTGCCTTGGAACAATTCATGAGCAGACTGGCCGCCATGAGAAAAAGAAATGATTTGAATCCGTTATTTGTTTGATGTTGCATTGAATGTTTCATTGAACTATTACTGATCTTTAAAGTAGGCGAACATACTTCTCAATCCGAAATTAATAAAAAAGCAGATCGTTGTCGATACCATCCAATGGGTATAAATCATTCTATCGATTTTATGCACTCGTTGGATTTTCATTTACGACCTGAATATGAATAATGTCACTAACGCTTCATCGACATAATAAATCTCAAACAGATTACCGGGTTTCCCAAAAGCCGAAATAATTATTCAGTCATTAATTTCTATGTTGGTGATACGCATACAACGTATCTTCTTGACTCCTTTCGATCAATTGAAACGATTCGTTGTTCTTCCCATACAAGTCCTTGAAATAATTTTACCTTCGCAGCCGTATGGGCCAAAAGAAATTACAACGCTTCGCCGAAATGCAAACCTTTCCAAACGTGCTGCAATATCCCGAACAGATGCAGGGACAATGGCATGCGTTTTTTAAAAACAACCACCCCATCACATTGGAACTGGCATGCGGAAAAGGTGAATACGCTGTTGGTTTGGCACGTCTTTACCCCAGCCGGAATTTTATTGGGGTCGATGTAAAAGGCAACCGGATCTGGGTAGGAGCCAAAAAAGCTTTACAGGAACAGCTGGGCCATGTTGCATTTCTGCGAACACAAATCGACCGGATTGCCACTTATTTCGAAAAGGATGAAGTACAGGAAATCTGGATCACGTTTCCCGATCCGCAATTACGCTCCTCCAAACATAAAAAACGTCTGACGCATCCTAAATTTTTACGACTGTACCGCCAGTTTCTTTCGAACGACGGACTCATCCACCTTAAAACCGATTCACCGGTTCTCTACCATTTCACCAAGCAAGTAATCGCACTCAACAAGCTCAAACTTGTTTCCGATCTGGACGATGTGTATGCCCATCCGCAGTTGTCGGCCGAACTGCAAATCAAAACACATTACGAAGGCCTGGACATTGCCGGCAGCCGGAAAATTCATTACCTCTGTTTTTCCATACAAGACGCCGTTTTTTCGGAAGCGGCCGATCAGGCTTTGAAAACCTGGGTTTTTGAACACGAAGACCGGTTCCCTGAAAAAACAAAGTCCATCACTGAACAAAACTGATTGGGGAGGGTTGTAGCATTGTATGAAGAAAATGGCTGAAGGAATTGATTACTACTACGACGGCAACAATCTGGTGCTGACGGCCCATTACCACCTGGAAAGGGGCTACTGCTGCGGACTGGGGTGCCGCCACTGTCCGTATCGTTATGAAAATGTTCCGGAGCCGCGTCGTACCTTGCTGTTGAAAGAACAGAAAGATGCCGATCAAAAAAAACAATCCGCTTCCTGATACAACTGCTTCAGGTTCATACGACTTCTTCCGGGACGTTTACGATGTGGTACGGCTTATACCCAAAGGGCGCGTTACAAGTTACGGAGCCATTGCAGCCTATCTGGGCACCAAAGGTTCGGCCAGGATGGTAGGCTGGGCACTCAATCATTGTCATAACATGCAACCGGAAGTACCTGCACAACGTGTCGTGAACCGTATGGGGATGCTCAGCGGAAAAGCCCATTTTGAAACCCCAACTCAAATGCAGGAATTACTGGAGCAGGAAGGGCTCACAATCAAAAACGATTGCATCGTTGATTTTCAAAAACACTTCTGGGATCCGTCGCAAGAACTCTAACTGTAATACGGATTGATCATGAGAAACACAATCACCCCGGTGACGGCCACATAAAACCAAAGCGGCCAGGTGATCCTCGCCAGTTTGCGGTGTTTGGCATATTCTGCCGTGAGGCCCCGGTAAGCCGTAAATAAAATGAACGGTAAAATCAAACCGGCGAGAAAAATATGCGTAATTAAAATAAAATAATAAACGATTTTAATCAGACCACTGCCGCCGTACTTTGTTTCATCCGTAAACAAATGGTGACAGATGTAGGAGACCAGAAACAACAAAGAAAGGCCCAGCGCCCATAACATTAATTTTTTGTGCGTTTCAAAACGTTTATCCTTGGCGGCAAACAAAGCACCCAACAACAACAAGGCTACAAATGTGTTGATCAGGGCATTGAGGCGGGCAAAGATGTGTTGATCGAATCCCAGATTGACTTCCAGTTTAACTTTTCCCAAAATGACCACTGCAGCAAAAACAACAATAGAAACCAAGATAATCAGAATCGTTGCGAGACGGTCGTTTTTTTTGATGGAAGCAGGCAGTATAACACCGCGTGTATGCTTATGGTAATGTGATCTTGACATGTTTGCTATGATTATTTACGAAACAGATTTCTTTTTTTGCTCTTGTCTTTTTCCAGAATCAGCAACCCGATATCGCGTGCCAACTTCGTTAGTGCGGCCGAATCCGTACCGTCATACCACCCACGTATGATGCGCTTTTTATCGAGCAGGTAAAACTTATCGGTATGTAAAAAAGAGGTGTCTACGTTTCCTCCATCCACAATGGCTGCTTTGAACTCCTGAAACGCCAAGTCGTAGATTTTTTGTTTTTCACCAGTTAAAAACCACCAGTTGTTGTGACGTACGCTAAACTTATCGGCGTATTGTTTCAGCGCCTGTACCGAATCGCGTAAAGGATCCACCGTGAACGATAGAAAATGAATGAGGGTATCATTTTTGAGATACGCATCCTGCATCTTTTTCATGTTGCGGGTGAGCAGCGGACAAGGATTAGGACATCGTGTAAAAATGAAATTGACAATGATGATTTTCCCTTTCAGCGCATCGGCCTCAACCAGATAGCCCAGTTGATTGGTAAACCTGAAATTGGAAATTTTATGCCATACCGTATCTTTTACCAACCGACCGTTGACTGTTTTTTCAGAAACGCTGTCGTAAAAATAACGACGGGGCATATTAACAGCTTGCTCACTGGAATATTTCACCATGAAATAAGCCAATAAAGGCATCAGAATCACCAGCGATAATGCAAACCAGGCTTTTTTACTCATTTTTTTGAATTCCCTTCCTTATAAAAAATCCCGAACTCCTTCAACCGGTGAAAGAAGATCGGGACCTAAGATATCAATTCGATTGTAACAGATCATTCTTAATGCGCCGGCGCTGAAGCTTTTTGCTCGTACTGCACAGGGTCTTTAGGCGCGTATTCGTTTCTTAAGTTCTTCCAGGAATTTCCTTCATATAAAAAGGCAATGATGAACCAAATGAACAGAAGCAACGGAACCACAATGGTCATGATCATGTTCCGCAGTTCATCGCCCAGGTGCATGAAAATGGAAACAATATAAAAGGCCTTTGCGAGTGACAAGATGATGACCACACCTTTTATTGCCAACTCCAGTGTATGGTTGACAGCCCCACCCTCGTGCATGGCATAGATCCAATAACCGAGCGCCAGCTCTATAAGCGTGATAACGGAAAGAATAACGGTTGTTTTGATGATGCGTTTTACACTGTTGGCAGCCGGTTCGTGATGAACTACAACTTCGCCTCCAAAATTATGATTTGACATATACTTCGTTTTGTTCGTTGTTGAATGGTAAGTTATACAAGATAAAAGAACAGGAATACAAACACCCACACCAGATCTACAAAGTGCCAGTACAATCCCACTTTTTCAATCATAAGATAATGTCCTCTGCGCTCAAATACGCCGGCCGATGTCATGAGCAACGCAATGAGGTTGATGACCACACCGGAAAATACGTGGAACCCATGAAAACCGGTAATGGTGAAAAAGAAGTTAGAAAAATTGGTAGATGCCACCGTTCCGTCGGCATTGGGAAACGGATTGTGACCCCACCAGGCACCTTGATGATGCAAGTGATTCCATTCCCAGGCCTGACAACCGAGGAACGCCAACCCGCCGATGATGGTCCAGAACAACCACTTGATCACTCCTTTTTTATTGCCATGATGACCTTCATGTACAGCCAGTACCATTGTTACGGAACTAACGATGAGGATGAACGTCATCAAACTCACAAACACCAGCGGAAGGTGCGCATGCCCTGCAAAGGGAAACGAATTAAACACATGGTTGGGATCGGGCCATGAATTACTTGAGAAGCGAACGGTTCCGTACGAAATCAGAAACGCGCCAAAAGTAAACGCATCGCTCATTAAAAAATACCACATCATTAATTTGCCATACTCCACGTTGAAGGGGCTTTTTCCGCCACTCCACCATTTAATGTTTGCAGGTGCTGCTTGTGCCATTTATCTTATTTTTTTATGTTTTTAATTTTTTAATCAGGATACCATCATGAAGAACACAAATAGGTATACCCATAATAAATCTACAAAATGCCAGTAAATGCCTGCAATTTCAATAGGAACCGCACTGTAATACCTGGTTTTGGTACCAAAGGCCCTGAAAAAAAGCAGCAACAATGCAATGACCCCACCGGCAAGATGAAGACCGTGCATTCCGGCAATAATGTAAAAGAACGAACCTGCCACACTATCCTGAAAGGTATATTGCTGTTCCCACAACTGCAAGAAACCTGTTACCTGCATGATAAGAAATGCAATTCCAAGCAATGCCGTTGTTGTGATCCACAGTTTGTACCGCGCCATTTCCCGCTTTTTGAACTGTTGCTCTGCGATGAAAATGGTCAGACTGCTAATCACAATCAGGAGTGTTGAACCGTAAAAGATCTTCGGCATGGGCACCGGTTGCCATCCGGCCTGGTTGCTTTTCACAATGTACGCACTGGTAAACCCTGCAAACATCATGGTCATGCTACCAATGGCCACCCACAATAAAAACTTGTGGGGGTGCATTTTTGTATTTCTTTCACTCATAACCTGCTGCATCCATTCAATTATTAGTGACCCAGTTTATCGGCCAACAAGGCCAATAGAACTATGGGTAAATAAATATAACTGCTAAACATCACTCTGCGTGCTGCTTTTACCTCCATTGTACGGTACAGGCGGATACATTGAACCACCATGTACAGATTACAAACGAGAACAATCCACATACTGACCGAACCACTGATTCCAAAGTAATAAGGAAGCAAACCCACCGGAACCATCAGTAATGAATAAATAATGGTTTGAATTGCCGTAAATTTCGTTGGCCCCTGTTGTGACGGAAGCAATTTAAATCCTGCCTTGCTGTAATCTGTATGCGCTACCCATGCAATCGCCCAAAAATGAGGGAATTGCCATAAGAACTGAATCGCAAACAAGATCCATCCGCCGGTCCAGGAAAAGGACTCGCCATCATAGGCGGCTGCCCATCCAATGAGACAAGGCAACGCACCGGGTAAAGCGCCTACCAGCACCGCTGTTGAATTTACTTTTTTGAGGGGCGTATAAATAAACCCGTAAATAAATAAACTCAGCAAGCCCAATGCTGCCGCATACCAACTGAAATACCAACCCAATATCAAAGAACCAACGATTCCCGAAAGCACCGCAAAGGCTGTAGCTTCCGTTATGCTCATTCTGCCATCCGCAATGGGTCGCTTGGAAGTACGTTTCATCACAGCGTCTGTATCCTTTTCCGCAATCTGGTTGATTGCATTGGCGCTGCCCGTAACCAATAACCCGCCCAATAACAAAAGAACGATACTTTTAAAATGATATTCAACCACATTAGGTGCCAGCATGTAAGAAATCACACTACTGAAAACCACCATGAAGCTGAGTGTGAACTTGATCAGTTGAATATAATCTTTCAACTTCGCTGCCACACGGCCCCAACCACTCTTTGTCACTTCTGCATGAACTTCCACTGTGTTCCGGGGTTGTTTGTTTATGTTCAAACGATCCGGTTGCTTTGATGAACAACCGAAACGCTTTTAATGCTTGCTTTCATCCGGACTTACCGGAGTTGTTTGGGCAATGAATTCTTGTCCGTCTTTTCCGTAATCATAAGCCCAACGGTGTACCTCAGGAATTTCACCTTCCCAGTTTCCGTGACCCGGATTGATGGGCGTAGTCCATTCCAGTGTTGTAGCACCCCATGGATTTTGTGTTGTTACTTTTCTTCCTTTCCAAATACTGTAGAAAAAGTTGAACAAGAATACAAATTGCACCAGGAATACGATCACCGCAACGATACTGATGAACTGATTCAACGTACCGAATTGTTTAAACGATTCCCAGATATCGTACTTGTAATAACGACGGGGCATACCGGCTAATCCTTCGTAGTGCATCGGCCAGAAAATCAGGTAAGCACCAATCATGGTCGCCCAAAAGTGGATGTAACCCATAGTGTTATTCAAATAACGACCATACATTTTAGGGAACCAGTGATAAATACCCGCAAACATACCAAACATGGATGCCACACCCATTACAATATGGAAGTGTGCAATTACAAAATACGTATCGTGCAGGTGAATATCCAAAGATGAGTTACCGAGGAAAATACCGGTCAAACCACCGGAAATAAACAAGCTTACAAAACCCAGTGCAAACAACATCGCCGGAGTAAAGCGCAAATTTCCCTTCCAGATCGTCGTAATCCAGTTGAAGACTTTAATGGCTGATGGCACCGCAATCAACAACGTGAGTAACACAAAGAATGCACCCAGGAACGGATTCAATCCGGTTACAAACATATGGTGCGCCCATACCAGAAAGGCAAGAATGGTAATGGCAAACAACGATCCGATCATCGCCATGTAACCGAAGATCGGTTTACGGCTGTTCACAGATAGAATTTCGGAAACCATACCCATTGCCGGTAAGAGGATGATGTACACCTCGGGGTGACCCAGGAACCAGAACAAATGTTGGTATAAGATCGCACTTCCTCCTTCGTTTGGTAATGCCTGTCCGTTGATGAAAATATCGCTCAGGTAAAAGCTGGTATCGAAATGACGATCAAAAATTAAAAGAATGAACCCGCTGAACAGTACCGGGAAGGACAACACACCCAATACTGCGGTAAAGAAGAACGCCCAGATGGTGAGCGGCAAACGTGTCATACTCATACCCTTGGTACGCATATTCAAAACAGTAGCGATGTAGTTCAAACCACCCAACAAAGCCGAAACCAC
>CANGQQ010000093.1 GCA_947456025.1 Chitinophagaceae bacterium
TCATCATCGAAGTCGGTATCGATATCGGGCATGGACTTTCGGTCCGGGTTTAAGAAACGTTCAAAGAGGAGGTTGTATTTGATCGGATCGATGTTGGTAATTCCGATGCAATAAGCCACCACGCTGCCGGCCGCTGATCCACGTCCCGGTCCCACAAAAACACCTAAATTTCTGCCTGCCTTGATGAAGTCGCTTACAATAAGAAAATACCCGGCAAATCCCATTGTTTTAATGGTGAACAATTCAAAGTCAATGCGCTCTCTCGTTTCTTCCGAAATTTCACTGTAGCGGGTGCGGGCTCCTTCATAAGTAATGTGTTTGAGGTATTCCCATTGATTGAGGTTGCTGTCTTCGTGTATTTGAAACTCTTTTGGTAGCGGAAACGCCGGCAGTAAAATGTCTTTTTTTAAGTTCAGCAATTGTACTTTGTCTACGATCTCATTTGTGTTGTCAATTGCTTCGGGGAGGTCCTTGAACACCTCCTTCATTTCTGCCGTTGTTTTGAAATAGAACTGGTCGTTTGGAAATGCAAACCGTTTGTTTTTGATGTTTACGTCATCGTCCGAAAATTCACGCAGCGCCGGTGTAGCTTGTTTTTCGCCGGTGTTGATGCACAGCAATATATCGTGTGCATTGAAATCGGTTTGGTCAACATAATGTGAATCGTTGCTCGCAATCACCTTTACATTGTATTTTTTTGCAAACCGAAGCAGAATTTCGTTCACGCGGTTTTGGTCAGATAGGCCATGGCGTTGCAACTCAACATAATAATCGTCCTGAAAAATATTGAGCCACCATTTGAATTCATTTTCAGCCTCCGCTTCACCTTTCTTCATGATGGTTTGTGGTACCCATGCTCCCAGGCAACAGGTTGTGGCAATCAAACCCTCGTGGTATTTATTGATGAGTTCTTTGTCAATACGCGGGTACTTGCTGTACATTCCTTCAATAAATCCCAGTGATGTCAGCTTGATCAGGTTCTTGTATCCGATTTCATTCTTGGCCAAAAGGACCTGATGGTATCTTTGATCTTTTTCTTCTTTGCTGAAGGATTTCTTCAGGCGGTTTTCGGCAATGTAAAATTCGCAACCAACAATAGGTTTGACCTTGAGTGTGCCATCGCTGTTTTTGTGCTTATAGGCTTCCGAAACGAACTGAAACGCCCCAAACATATTGCCATGGTCGGTTATGGCGAGGGCCGGCATATCATCAGACAATGCCTTTTTGTAAAGCGATTCAATTCCGGCTGCACCATCAAGCAGCGAATATTGTGTGTGAACGTGCAGGTGCGAAAAACGACTCATGATCCAATTTAAAAATTTGCGAACCTCAAATTTCGGATTTGAAACGCAGATAAAGGAAATAAATATCAACAGGAGGCCTACGATACGGTTTTCCCGTATCCGTTCATTTTCTTGCAGGTCCAACCCCTAAATCGTACCTTTGCGGCTGATTTATGAAAATCGTACGGTTCCATTTTTTCGGCTTTCTTTTAACCGGATTGCTTACCGGATGTGCCTCTTTGACGAAGATGGTTCCAGCGCCCCAATCTGTTACACGTACAGCAGTCAATCCAACGCCTCGTTTTATCGAAGGGATTGAAATTCAACCCGAAACCGAGTCGTTCACGTTGAAGACGAATGGTTCAGGAAAAACAGCCGCATCACCCGTGTTTCAGGTTTATAAGGAACGTTCTGCATCTCCCATCGAATGGATGGATGTTTATCAATTTAAATATGCCTTGCGACTCAATGTGGATGTGGAATTGTTGCAAAATCAAAGTTTATATCGGTTCATTGATCAATGGTGGCAGGTCCCATATAAAATGGGCGGAACCACACTGGGTGGAATTGATTGCTCTGCATTTGCTCAAACATTGATGTCGGCCGTCTATGGGATTGGTTTGCCACGTACTTCCCGTGAACAAATCGGCGTAACCGAACCGGTAGTGATGCCGGAGATACAGGAGGGGGACCTGGTGTTTTTCAATACACGCGGAGGTGTTTCACATGTAGGTATTTATTTGCAAAACAATAAATTTGTTCACGCATCAACCAACAGTGGTGTGATCATCAGTGACCTGGCAGAGCCTTATTGGAACAAACGTTTTGTTCGTGCCGGTCGGGTCAAAAGGAGCTAAACCATCCATAAAGAATCATTAACAGAACCGGATTTCCATACAGGATCATTTTATGCTTACAAAACGAATTATTCCTTGTCTCGATATTAAAGACGGACGCACGGTAAAAGGGACCAATTTTGTCAATTTACGTGATGCCGGTGACCCTGTTGAATTGGGTTCTCTTTATGCAAAGCAAGGTGCCGACGAACTGGTTTTTCTTGATATTACTGCAACAGTAGAAAAGCGAAAAACACTCGCTGATCTCGTCAATAAAATTGCACACCATATCAATATCCCCTTTACGGTTGGGGGTGGTATCAGCAGTGTTGAGGATGTACGGGTCTTATTACAAAATGGCGCCGATAAAATTTCGGTGAATACTTCTGCATTCAAACGCCCGGAACTGATTCGTGAACTGTCGCTGCAATTTGGCAGTCAGTGTGTTGTTTTGGCCATTGATACACGATGCGAATCGGATGGCGAATGGTATGTGTATCTGAATGGTGGCAGAACCAAAACCGAAATGCGTTGTTTTGACTGGGCTGTAATGGGTCAGGAACTGGGAGCTGGAGAAATTTTGCTCACCTCCATGAACCATGATGGAACCAAACAAGGTTTTGCGCTGGACATAACACGGAAGTTATCCGATCAGCTCCAGATTCCGGTCATAGCCTCCGGTGGCGGCGGCGCTTTGGAGCATTTTTCGGATGTGTTTCAGCTGGCACATGCCGATGCGGCCCTGGCGGCAAGTATCTTTCATTTTAAAGAAATCGGTATTCCCGAATTAAAGTCATATTTGCATAACCAAAACATTCCGGTACGATTGTAAGCCGGAACCATCCGGGTGTGAAGAACCGGATGGAGATCGGGAATTTTATTTTGTACACAACAGTACATTTTAAGAATTGATAAAACGGCCCAACCACGAAAATGGTGACATCCATGAGTGAAGTTTCGGCCTTAACATAGAATAAGAAAAGAACTAAAATATGAAACCAGATTTTTCAAAATATTCCGATGGACTGGTGCCCGCAGTTGTTCAGGATTTCAAAACGCAGAAAGTCCTGATGTTGGGATTTATGAACGAAGAAGCGTACCGAAAAACAGAAGAAACAGCGAAGGTTACGTTTTACAGTCGGAGCAAGCAACGCCTTTGGACAAAAGGCGAAGAGAGCGGACATTTTCTGAACCTCAAACAAATTATGCTTGATTGTGACCAGGATACCATTTTGATCAAAGCAGAGCCGGTAGGGCCCACCTGTCATACGGGAGCCGATACATGCTGGAGCGAGAAAAATCACAGTGAGGATTTTTTGTATTACCTGCAGGAAATCATTGATTTGCGTCGTATCAGCAACGATGACAAAAGCTATGTAAAGAAACTGTTTGAAAAAGGAATCAATAAAATCGCACAGAAAGTAGGAGAGGAAGCCGTAGAAATCGTGATTGAATCGAAAGATGACAATAAAGAGTTGTTTCTAAACGAAGCAGCGGATCTGCTCTTTCATTTTATCATTTTATTAAGAGCGAAAGATTGTACTTTACAAGATGTAGTTGCGCTTTTACAACAAAGACATTCCGTTTCAAAATGAAAAAAATAAGTTTACTCTTCATCGCTGTCCTTGCTGTTGGAGTGGCTGTAGCACAGCAAAATTTTGTTATTAAGGGGACTCTCCGTGGCGCACCCGACAATACCGAAGTAACCCTGCATTTCGATAATCCCAATACGGAAGCGATTGCAGTTTCCAAGACCAAGGGCGGGAAATTCGAATTAAAGGGATCCATCACCGAGCCGGCATTGTATGTGCTTACCACCAAAGGCAACAAGCAAAACACGGGTTTGTTTCTGGAGGGTAAGAAAATCGCTTTCAATGCGCATGTTGATTCGCTTCCATTTGCAATTATAACCGGCTCTGTTTTGCAGGACCGTTTTCGTGATTTCAGAAAACAGTTTGATCCTTATTTTTTTCAGGTTGACTATTTGAGTAAGATGATCTCCAATCCGGAAAATGCTTCTAAGCAAGATTCATTGTATACCATTGCACGTGCATTGATTGCCGATTTGGATCAAAAAGCGAATGCTTATGTTGAGGACAACCGAACTTCTGCCGTTACACCATTATTGCTTTATATTTTGTACAATTTTTTTCAGCAACCGGAAGTGTTGGATATGCGGTTCTCCAAACTGGATGAAACCGCCCGTAAAAGTTATTATGGACGCATGGTGGAGTCGATTGTGCTTGAAAACAAAATTGGCGCAATAGGAACCAAGGCGCTGGATTTCCAACAGGCCGATACCTCCGGAATAATGATCTCGCTATCGCAATTCAAAGGCAAATATGTTCTGGTTGATTTTTGGGCCAGTTGGTGTGGCCCTTGCCGGATGGAAAATCCCAATCTGGTGGCAGCTTATCAAAAGTATCAATCCAGGAATTTTACCATCCTGGGCGTGTCGCTCGATCGGGCGAAAGACTCCTGGTTACAGGCAATTCAACAGGATGGTCTTGTCTGGACTCATGTAAGTGACCTGAATTTCTGGAACAATCAGGTGGCAAAAATGTATCGCATTACCTCCATTCCTCAAAATATTCTGGTGGGACCTGATGGAACCATTGTGGCACGCAACCTGAGAGGCGAAGCGTTGAGTATGAAACTTTCGGAGTTGTTGCAATAAAAGTCCTGATGCTTTTATCCACACGACTCAAGGATCCCGCCTTTCTTGAAAAAACGGTCAATCTTCTTTTCTGTTTCAGGGTCTTTTTCCAAGACCGGCGCATGATGTGGCTTGATACGGGCATCCAGAATCATAGGTCCGTTACATCCCCAGTGTTTATGTTCCGTAAATGAATCGATCCCGTAAATATCATGAGATGGGTTGCATCGGGTGTAACTGATCCAAAGATAATTATTCATGGTAGCAGCGGTAAAATCGCTGTTATCACAAAGGATAATTTGAACGATTCCTTCCAATTGGCCGAGATGTTCTTTGAGCATCTGGTTGAGTTGTTCCATTTCTTCTTTTGCCGCTGCATAGGAAGTGAAAGTTTTTGATTGCAAGGCGATGACTCCGGGCATACATAGTTTTGGATTTTCAAATTGTTGAAGTTCGTACAAAACGTCCGGTATTTGGGTGCAGAGTGTTCTTATAGGATCTCCGTATGCCGCCAGTACCAATTTGCTGCCGGAATTGAGACCACTGCCTGAATAATCCAGTGTGTCTATTGTTGTGTTCGTATAAAAATGCAGGTCTCTTCGTAAATCAATGCGTTCCCAGACAAACTTCAGGTAATCTTGTACGGGGTGCGTTTTTAACTGATGCGTATCATCGGCTGTGATAAAAAGAAATTTCGCCAGACTCAACTGTCCGGTTCCTAAAATATGATTGGCAATGGTTAGCAGTTCGGCCGGTTGTTTCGTAGGGGCATAAGGGGTATATCGCTCACTTCCAATTGCCAGTAATAAGGGATGAACCCCGGCAGCATCAACGGCATGTACTTCTTTGACACCCGGTATCTCTTTTGGAATGGCCGATCCGGTCAAGTCGTGAATCAATGCACCAAAACTGGTATCTTCCTGAGGCGGACGTCCCACTACTGTAAAAGGCCAAATCGCATTTTTACGGGCATAAACTTTATGAACGCGCATCAGTGGGAACGGATGGTTTAAACTGTAATAACCCAGATGGTCTCCAAAAGGGCCTTCGGGTTTGTTCTCATGCGGATAGACTTCACCGGTAAGAACAAAGTCGGCATCGGTACTGAGTGCATTTCCATTGCTGTCGTACCGGTACCGGAATCTTCTGCCACCCAAAACTCCGGCAAATGTCATTTCGCTGATCCCTTCCGGCAAGGGCATGACGGCGCTTAGAGTATGAGAAGGCGGCCCTCCCACAAAGCAGCTGACCTTTAACGGTAGCCCCTTGTTGTTGGCAATGGTCTGGTGGATACCAATGCCCCGGTGTAGTTGATAGTGCAGTCCGATTTCTTTATTGCGTATGTAGTCGTTTCCGGTTAGCTGAATACGGTACATTCCCAAATTCGATTGCATAATACCCGGTTGGTTGATGTCTTCACTGTAAACCTGCGGAAGCGTTACGAAAGCGCCTCCATCCATGGGCCAATGCTGGATCAGCGGAAGATCGCTGATCCGGATTTCTTCAAATGAATGTGTATTGATTTTCTTGGGAAGGGCTTTTAGTGCAGCAAGTCCCGTTTTGATATTTTGGAACGGATTTTTTAATGCCTTTAATGGATCGTTTTTCAATTCGATCAATTGTTGCACTAATGCATACGTGTCTCGAAAGATGAATCGACTTCTTTCCAGTGTTCCGAAAATATTGGATGCGGCTCTGTAACGAGTTCCTTTAACCCGTTCAAACAAGAGGGCAGGACCTTTTGCCTCGTGCACTCTTAAATGAATCGCAGCCATTTCCAGGTAGGGGTCTACTTCTTCTTTGATCCGGATTAATTGTCCGTTCTTTTCAAGATCGATTAAGCAAGCTTCTAAGGAAGAGTAGGCCATCTTGTTGTCCCTTTTTTCGTTTCAATGTTACGATGTTGCAAGTTACTAAACAATGTCCGCTCTCTATTGTTTGATTAACGAACATTATTAAACTGAACAGCACAAAATGAATCAAGCATATAATTTTTTGGCCTCCTGGCAGTTGTTTCCCGAAAAGTGCACGTATGAGTCGGGTGCTACGCCCAAAAGCGGTCAGTATCAGTTGGAATGGGTCGAGCGCGATGGTGCAATACGTTTCTCGATCAACTGGGTTACACAACTCAATGAAGCGTATTTTACAACGTATCAATTAAAGCCCGACGGTCTCTTACATCCTTTTGAACGTCAGGATCTGGCTGAACAAGCACGGTTACTCATAACAGATTCTTCATGCCTTACAATCGAGTTTTATGTTGAAGAGCGCTTACGTTTAAAGGTTGATCATGAAATATTGCCCAATGGATTTATGCGGGTGACTCAGAGCGGCAACAATGAACAGGGGTTGCCCTTCGTGAACATCGAAGTATTCCATAAACAAATGCGCGTTTTGCCTTATGCTTCTTCGATTGGAAGCGTTGTGGTTCGTCCCACAAAGGAAGGCGTGATCCGTCATCAGGCACTTGCCGCAATGGAAGAACAAACCGATCTGCAAATGAATCAGATTCGGGAGCAAATCGAATTGCTGGTAAAACAAGCACAACAAATCAACAAACGAAAGGAATTGGCACATTTGATTTACAATGCCAAACTCAACTTCCGTCCACTTATTGGCCAGGTCTATCATTTGTATCAGAAAAAGGATGACAGTTATTTATTGTCCATGATCTCACCCGAAGAATGGGGCGGCGGCACAGGTCCCTACAAACAGTTTATTACTTCCGCACGTTTGCTGGCCGACCATACCTGGATTGAAGTTTGATTTCCATCCTCTTGATGAAGCAGAAATAGTATTTTTGAGGCATGGATCTGTTGTTTCCCATTGATGTAAAAAAAAGTCGCATTGCCGGAAGGGGTGCTTATGCTTTAAAATCCATTCCACGTCGTAAAAAGTTGGGTAACATGGCAGGTGAAATCATCAGTTTTCGAGAAGCACGGAAGCGGGTGAAATTGCAGAAGGGAAATGCGTTACTGATGGTAGAATTCAATCATGAACCCATCGCATTGGATGCCAGTGTCAACCGAAACGCACTATCCTACATCAATCATTCCTGCGAACCCAATACGTATATGCGAAGAGCATTTCGTAGGGTTGAGTTTTACAGTTTACGCCCCATTAAAAAAGGAGAGGAATTGACTTGTGATTATGGTGAAACGCATCACGATGGAAAATTGCCTTGCCAATGTGGCGCAGTAAAGTGCAGAAAATTTATTTAATTCTTTAAGAAGCCAGTTATGATCAAATTGTCGGTAAACATCAACAAATTCGCCACCATCCGCAACAGCAGGGGAGGAAACAACCCCAATGTTGTCAAGGCGGCCATTGATGCGCAGCAGTTTGGTGCAGATGGAATCACGGTTCATCCCCGTCCCGATGAACGTCATATCCGTTACAATGATGTAAGAGATATTCGCAACATCATAACAACCGAATTCAACATCGAAGGAAATTGCCGGGAACAATCTTTTATTGATCTGGTACTGGAGGTCAAGCCTCATCAGGTTACGCTTGTTCCGGATGCTAGCGGACAACTCACCAGTGATCATGGATGGGATACCATTCAACATCTGGATTATTTAAAAGAAATGATCGCCTTGTTCCGGGGAGCGGGTATCCGGACTTCCATTTTCTGTGATCCCCAAATTGAGATGGTAGAAGGGGCAGCGCTTACCGGTACCGATCGGATTGAATTGTATACAGAATCCTATGCCCGTGAATTTGAATCCGGAAATAAAGAGGAGGCCATCGAACCTTATCTCGATGCAGCGACGCGTGCACGTGAATTGGGTTTAGGTGTGAATGCAGGCCATGACCTGGATTTACACAACCTCCATTTTTTTGCACGTAACATTCCCTGGCTGGAAGAGGTAAGCATTGGTCATGCACTGGTTTGTGATGCGTTGTACCTGGGCTTTGAAAATGCGGTTCAAATGTATCGCAGACAGTTGAAATTGTGACGAAAGCAATCAGCCGCCCGTTTCTCCGGTACGGACCTTAATTTTTTTCTTGCCTTCATTTTTCTTTTCAAACTCCGTCACTTGTTTGGGTTTGGCTGCTTCCTTTTTGGCCGGCTTTTGTTCACCTGTAGAAGGCTCTTCGGTAGCAGTTTCTTCTTTTTGAATCAATCCGTTTCCTGTTCCGCTTCCATCATCGATTTTTCCCAGAATGAAATTTTCCTTTTTGAGTAAGCGTCCCGATCCCGGTTCATAGATTTTCCAGATGCCATGTGGAACAGAGGACCCTTCCATTTTTACCTCTACGCGGTACACTTTTCCTGGATCGTTTACGTCAAAAACTTCGACTGTTTCAGTAGGGTTATCGGGGTTGGATGCCAACCAGCTTTCTTCCCTTATGATATCGCCCATACTGTTGAAGTATTGCTGAA
>CANGQQ010000094.1 GCA_947456025.1 Chitinophagaceae bacterium
CTTTATGTTGGAAAAGCAAAAAACATAAGAAAAAGGGTTTCGAGTTATTTCAATAAAAATCAGCAATCCTTTAAAACACAGGAATTAGTACGAAGAATTGCATCGATTGAGTTCACCATCGTATCAACCGAGCAAGATGCCTTTCTCCTTGAAAATGCGTTGATCAAGCAATTCAAGCCGCACTTCAATATTGAGTTGAAAGATGGGAAAACCTATCCGTTCATTGTCATCAAAAAAGAACCTTTTCCAAGAGTTCTGCTGACAAGAAGAGCCATTAACGACGGTTCGGAATATCTGGGACCTTTTACCTCCGTAATGAGAATTAAAGAGTTGCTGGAGTTCATCAAACAAAATATCCCGCTTCGAAATTGCACACTCAATCTAAGCGAATCCAACATTCGAAAAGGGAAATACAAAGTATGTCTGGAATACCATCTGGGAAACTGTAAAGGACCCTGCGAAGGCTTACAAACTCAGGAAGATTACCAGCGAGATATTCAGCATGTACGCGATGTTCTTAAAGGCAATCTAAAAAGCATTATTCTACACTTTAAGGAAGCGATGTATGCTGCTGTACAGGATTTGAAATTTGAACAAGCAGAACTTATTCGAAAGAAAATTGAGTTTCTGGAGAATTACCAATCCCGGTCTACCATTGTAAATCCAAAAATGGGCAATGCGGACGTGCTCTCACTGATACGAAACGGCGACAAAGCCTTCATCAACTACTTGATGGTGGAAAACGGGACCATCATTCAAACAGAAAACTTAGTTGTGGACTGTAAACTTGATGAATCGGAACAAGAGATCCTGGAACAACTTTCAACCAAAATCAGCAATACGTTCAGAAGCAATGCACATGAGTTGATTGTTCCCGTTGCCATCGAACTGCTGGATGATCAAAAAAAAGTGACCGTTCCCAAAGCTGGAGACAAGAAGAAACTTCTTGAACTTTCGCAACACAACGTACGCTACTTTTTTAATGAATACCGAAAAAAAGCGATCAGTCATACGCACAAAAACGAAAATAATTTAAGGCCCTTGCTTGAACAAGTCCGGCAAGACCTGATGCTGAAAAACACACCCCTGCATATTGAATGTTTCGACAACTCCAATTTTCAGGGAAGTTATCCGGTATCGGCCATGGTTTGTTTTCGAAACGGTAAACCCAGTAAGACAGAATACCGTCATTACAACATCAAAACGGTTCAAGGAATCAATGATTTTGCATCCATGAAAGAAGTCGTCTTTAGAAGATATCAACGGTTGTTGGAGGAACAGGGCGATTTGCCGGATCTGGTTATCATTGATGGCGGAAAAGGACAATTATCGGCCGCTATGGAAAGTATTCAGCAACTGGGCTTATCAAACAAAATGACCGTTATTGGACTGGCAAAAAACGTAGAAGAACTTTTTTACAATGAGGATCAGGAATCGCTCAAATTGCCTTATCAAAGTAAGACCTTGCTTTTATTGCGACAAATCCGGGATGAAGTTCATCGATTTGGCGTGGAATTTCACCGCAAAAAACGTAGTGAGGGCACGTTCAAAAATGCACTGGAAGAAATACCGGGAATTGGTGCTAAAACAGCTACTGCACTCTTAAAACATTTCCGTTCCATTGCCGCAATCAAGAAAGCATCTGTTGATGAAATCGCCCAAATAACAGGAAAGGAAAAAGCTGTTCTTGTGGATCGCTTTTTAAATCAGCATTGAATTTTATTCAACAAGCATCAGACGATATGTTTCCGGGAAACGGGAGTAGCGAAAAAGGATGACTTCAATGGCAAAAATAAAAAAAGGGGCCAGGATAGATATCCAGCCCCGTCTTTAAAATCCAATATCCTATGAAAAACCAAAACGAAGATACAATGTATTTGCAGATTTCCAACTATCTGGGAATAGATTTTTTAAAAAATGTATAAATCAAGCAATTGCACTTGTTGCAACTAAGCATTTGCAATTACTAACGGCTGCTAACTCAGCAGAATATTCGATCGGCTGCACAACTCAAGCTGTGCTTGCATCCTAGAGCTCCTACAAAGCGCTTTACGGCGCGCCTGTTATCATTCATGTAAATTATTGCAAGGCAGAAAAAGAGCCGCTTAAACCGAATTAAAACTGCTTAGACAAAAGCTGGAAAATCAAAACATGCATCGCATAGGCTGTTGTTATAAAAGCAGCATGTGCAGTTTGAATAAATGGAGCTTTAAAGCATCAGCGATAGCGTAGCTGGTAAAAAATCTAAACAATGAACATTCCTGGGAAAAATAAAAAAAACCGCTGCAATTCTTTGCAGCGGTTTTTTTTATTTTTAAACTATATGATCAATACGACCAGAGATCTTGCTCGTAATTGAAGATTTTTTCTTTAATCGCTTCACCCTCTAACAAGCGGAGAATCGGATCTTTGATGTAAGAACGCAAGGTTCTGTCGTAGGGGTTATCGATAGAAGATTTGGTAATGTAACTGCTGAACATTCTGTTTTCAAACAGCTCTTCCCAAGTCATACGAGCGCCAAAGTTTTTACCGTTGTATGCTTCATATTTGGCAAATACCGAGCGACAATCCGGATAATAAACCCAAAACATAGGTGCATACTGAGCTTGTCCCGGAATCAAATCGGTACCATCACTCCTTACAAGGCGCTTCATTGGTGCGATACCAAGAATGCGTACGAATAAACGGGAAGCTTCTTTGTCAAATACCCATTCTTCTTTAATACGGAACAAGTAAATGCTATCGGGATCTACTTCACGTGCACGAACCTCGTATTTTGTAATATCACCATTCATGTCGTATACCGGTACGGTATCCAATCCTCCTGAGAAAGATTCCATCACTTTGGTAGGAGTCATGGGTGTGGAAAACCGATCGTCATTTTGAGCATCAAAAGCAGTGATTTCTCTGCTGCGAATGGCTCTCAAGAGAATAGCAATGAAACGTTGGTTTCCGTTATCTTCATCATTGGCATAACGAAATGAAAGATTCATTTTTTCGCGGGTGTCAATCTCGCGCCAAACACGCTGACGGTAAACGGCATCATCTTCGCGAATATGCTCGAAAGCCAATGGTTGACGATCCTTGACTAAATTACGCTCGATAGAAGCGTCATTTCTCAAAGAAGGCTTAACGGTATCCAAAGCAGC
This sequence comes from Chitinophagaceae bacterium, assembly GCA_947456025.1. Taxonomy (GTDB): domain Bacteria; phylum Bacteroidota; class Bacteroidia; order Chitinophagales; family Chitinophagaceae; genus Lacibacter. The sequence continues at coordinate 3,150 of CANGQQ010000094.1, forward strand.
GTTGCCGGTTGAAGGAACGACTACAATTGGAATATTGGCCTTAGGCTGATTGGACGGTTGTTGTTGATTGTTATTGCCGTATCCGGAAGACTGGTTGCCATAGCCCGAAGACTGTTGGTTTCCATATCCGGAAGAAGGCTGACTTGCCGGCGGCTGATTGCCATAACCGGATGACTGATTGCCGTAACTGGAAGACTGCGTACGCTTTGTACTGGTACGTTTCTTCTGAGCCTCAGCCGATCCAGCGGTCATTAATGCAATCAACAAAATTCCTAATCCAAGGTTTTTCACTTTCATGATCTTTGGTTTAATACAGATTAAACGCAATTGTTGGTAGTTTTCTTGTGTTACCACCAGGTCCAACTGCTTTTATTTCATCCAGAACGACTGTTGTTCCGGGACGACAACGATTGAGCAAATCCTGAACGGGTGCAAATGAGTTGCCTCCGATACCGGGACGCACACCGGGAGATTCCTGAAATCCGGCACCTGTTGCATAAAATGTATAGCTTACAACAGAGAACGTTACGCCTTCAAAAACGAAGTCTTTCAAGTCGGCACGGATACCTTGCTGCGCTTTGAAAACGTTAGCAGGCATTCTTCCGCCGGTGCTTGCTCCAACCATTGGAGTAGGATCCGGAACTGTTTTCACGCGGAAGTTAAACTGTGAAGTTTTTCCATCTGCCGTAACTGTTACTACAGCTGTTCCGGGAGAAGAAGGACGGGATAAGTATTTACCCGGACCTACTTTTTGTAACGTACCATTGTTGATGCTGGCACTTACTTTTTCATCACCAACGTTACCGCCGGTTACTGCCAGTTCGTTATCCAGACCGATATACAATACTTTTACTTTTTCAGCACTTACGAAAGCACCTGTGGGCGTACCAACAGTATATTCGATTTTTTGCTCAGAAACCTGGTCTTTACCATCCTGATCTTTATAACGGATTACGATGGGAACCGTACCATTCGAGTTTCCTACAACTGTTTTGTAAAGCGCTACCCCGTTTTCATCCAATGGAACAGAACGACCTCCAATTGTAATTTGAGGAAGGGCATTCTTACTGAATGCTCCGATACCTGCAGTGATTTGAAGTTCTTGTCCGGGAAACAAATACGTTGAGTTGGCACCTACAATTGGTGAGAAGCTATCGAAACGTACCACAACCTGTCCTACACGGTTGTGAAATTCGTTCACAATTTTGTTCTCAGAAGTCTTAACGTCATTCTCAAATTTGCTGAGCATGGTCAAGGCTGCCACGGTAGGCGTCATATGGAAGTAAGCATACGTCCAGGTAACGTTTCCCATTTTCTTTCCGAGGTTGGGTATAGACACATCAAGTGGAATTGTATTGACCATTTGTTTTCCAACTTCGGGGTCAATAGCCAACAATGCATTCTTGTATTTTTCAAGCGCAGCTCTAAGCATCGGGCCTTTTCCTTCTTTATCCATGATGCGGGTTGCAACATCCACGTTATCTTCTTTAAATCCTTTTTCGGGATTTGTAGGATCAAAACCTGCTGCAACCTTGATTTTTAACTTGAGGTCCTGAATAAGCGTAATGATTTCTTTGGTCAAACGCACAGCTTCATCTGCTTTGGGTTGCCAGATTGCTGCTTTTTCTTTGGTAGTGGGATCATTCAACTTCTCCTTAAAAGAAGCCATGATGGTTTCAGTTGAAGCGTTCACCACTTTACTCGTACTATTTAAACTGCTATCTACTACTTTGAAGGCATTGATAATCTCAGCTGATACGTTCAGTGCTAACAGGGCTGTTAACACCAAGTACATCAGGTTGATCATCTTCTGCCGGGGCTCTTTAGGAAGTGCCATGATGTTGGGATTTTAATTAAGTTCTGGTTAAAAATTTCTGTCCGTTAAATTATCTACCCTGCATGGCATTGATCATATTACCATAAATGTTGTTGAGGGTTCCCAGGTTTTTAGCCAGAGACGAAATTTGTGCATGTGCTTTTTTAGCATCTTCTACACTTCCTTGCATCGCTTCTGAAGCAGCCGCGAGGTTACCATAAAACTTGTTCATGGTTTTCAGGTGGTTGTTGGTGTCCTGAAGTTCCAATTCATAAATGGTATTCAAAGAGCCGAGGTTTTTGGTCATCACCTGTACTTGCTCGTGGAATTGTTTTGTATTTTCTGCAGCAGAATTAAACGTTGTAATAGATGCAGAAGCTTTTTGATACGCATCTTTCATTCCATTTAAAACACCTGCAGCTTCCAATGAACTTTTGCTGAGTTCAGTAGTAGAAGCAGCTACATTGCTTACATCTTTGATACCACCAACTGTTTCATTCAATGATTTGAAATTGTCACTTAACTTCTTAAGATTGGCAGGTGTGATTTCAGCATCTTGCATCATTTTATCCAGGGAAGCCAAAGCAGGCGTTCCACCTACAGCAGCAGCCGGAGCATGGTGGTCTGCAAGTCCGTAACCTTGCGTAGAAAGATAAGCATACACCAAGAAGATCAAGGCCTCAGTCAACAGACCAATCGTAAGCATCATGTCTGCAAAGCTAAGGTGAAGAATTTTTGCCCAGGCGCCGAAGATTACCACAGCGGCACCTACAGAAACGATAATGTTTGTAATTTTTTCAGTTGTTTTAGAAACTGCCATAAGAGTTGTTTTTTATAATAGTGGTTCAAAAAATGACATACGTAACAAGTAACCTGTTCTCAGATTTCAAGAGGGCTACTTTTCAAATTTTCAAGGGAATGCGAAATTAGCGTCTGCGCATCATTGGAGGCAAATCGATCACACAGCGGAATCCAACATAAGATTTGGAGGTATCCTGGTATTCGTAATTGCGCGTGCTGGTTTGCAAGAAATATCCAACATCTTTCCAGCTGCCTCCGCGAACCACCTTACGCTTCATACGAGGAGGATCGCTGTCTTTGGCATTGTAACGGATATCGGGATTCATGTCGTGTGCAAAATTGTAACCGCCTTCGTAGTACAAAGAACCGGTCCATTCAGCTACGTTACCGGCCATACAATACAAACCGAAATCATTAGGCCAGTATGCATCAGCCCGAACGGTATAAAAACCTCCATCTTCAGGATAATTACCGCGACCGGGTTTAAAGTTCGCCATCAAGCAACCTTTACGGTTACGGAGATAGTAGTTACCCCAAGGGAACATGGATTGAGAACGACCGCCTCTGGCAGCATACTCCCACTCAGCCTCAGTTGGCAGACGGAAAGATGATTCTGTTGCACGTTTCTTATCTTCAAGAAACGAGTTCAGATGTCTTGAACGCCAGTTACAAAAAGCACTTGCCTGCTTCCAGTTTACCCCTACAACAGGGTAGTTGGCAAATGCAGGATGATTGAAGTAACGTACACTCATCGGCTCGTTGTAGCTGTAAGAGAAGTCACGTACCCAAACCAATGTATCGGGATAAATTTTAACCGGGTTTTTAATGATGAATTTTGAACGGGGTTCGTTAGGTTTACGGTAAGCTGCTGCTTTAAAATCCAAATACTCTTCCTGATAGATCAATTTATCCGGATCGATCTCCATACGACCCATGATTCTGTCATCCGGAGCAAGCATCATCTGTCCCAACTTCTCAAACACATTCTTTTCCTTCCAGATGCCGGCCATTTTCTTTTTGTCCAGATTGTTGGTCTTGGCATCCTTATATCCTAAAATCGTAGCAGCAATAGAGTCTCTTACAAAAAATACAAATTGCTTGTACTCGGCATTGGTGATTTCAGTAGCATCCATCCAGAATCCGTTAATGGACATCTGACGGTTGCGGGCTGTATAGGCGTAGTTGATGTCCTCATCACTGGGACCCATGTGAAATGTTCCTTGAGGAATGTGAACCATTCCGTATGGTTTGGATAAGCCGGGAGGCGCTCCGTAAGCGACACCCATTAACTGGCCATTGCTGGCTCCACCCGAAGATTTGGGCTTACCACATCCGGTAATCAGTACGGAGAGGGCTGCGAATGCGACGCAACCAAGCAGTTGGTTCTTCATTTTGTTAAGAGTTTTATTTCTTAATTGCATGGTTTAGATTTTAACGAAGGCTACACGCCTAAAATAGTCCGCAATGCTAATGTTTTTTTTTTGTTTTTCAAAATATTTCAATGCGGTATATCTAATAACGAGCGATTGGAATCTTTATTGTTTTATTGTAAAATATTTCGGAATTTTTGATCTGCGCACCCATTTCCTGTAATTGTATGGACTGTCGCCTCACTGACAAATATAAAAATTCAGGCCGCTTCGTGCTCATTCATGAGGGTTTATCAATGGGAATTGGGGGTTTTCACTTATCCTGCCAACGCACAAATCGGTCCCTTTCATTAGCAAAGGACTTCGCTTTGCCGCAACTTTTGGGATTGCTGTTTGCAAATAGCATCAACAGGGGCCCATCACGGCTACCTCACATGGCAGAAATTGGTTGTCGGCCATCGCAATTATTCCGACCGGAATACTTGAACAAACAATTGGAAAGATTACTTCTTGGGTCCGGCTAAAAAACGATCCAATGCAGCCGACATACTGGGGACTTGCGGTTCAGGGGCCTTGATTTGCAAGGTCAATCCCGCCTCTTCGACCGCTCTGAACGTATTGCCACCAAAAGCGCCAATCAGCAGATCGCCCTGCTTGAATTTAGGAATGTTCTCAAACAAACTCTTAACGCTACCGGGTGTAAAGAAGCAAATAATGTCGAAATTACCGTTCGCCAACAATGTCTTAATATCATTGCTTACGGCTTTGTAGAGGATCGGTGTAGCAAATTCACACAAATTGGAACGCAGCCAACCGGTGATTTCATTGTCTTGATTTTCACTGCATGGGTACAAAAAACGCTCGTTGCTTTTGTGCTTGGCAATAACATCGAACATGCTTTTGTTGGTTCCATCGGCACCGTAAAAGACCTTACGCTTCCGGTAGAGTATAAATTTTTGTAAGTATAAAGCAACCGCCTCGGTAATACAGAAATACTTGGTCTCCTGCGAAACCGTAATACGCATTTCCTCACACGTGCGAAAAAAATGGTCGATGGAGTGCCTGCTGGTAAAGATAACCGCCGTGTATTGAGCGATGTCGATTTTCTGTTTACGGAACTCCTTGGAAGGAACCCCTTCGATACGGATAAAGGGCTGGAAGGTCAACTTTACCCCATATTTCCGCTCCAGGTCAAAATAAGGGGATTTGTCAGAATCCGGCCTGGGCTGTGTAATCAGAATGTTGTGAATCACCCTGGCTTTCTGTGTCTTCTGCGTTTTTTTCTCCATATCCCGCTATGAAAAATTTTGGCAAAGGTACAAACATTTCATCACAATATTTGAACCAAAAGCTTGTAAATCAGTAACAAGGGCGCCACCTCTACCGCTACGAAATAGATCAGAAAATGAAATCTGCTGAAATGCACTTCCGATCGAACCGGTTGATAGGCTCTCAGAAACCGATAGAGATACAAAGTGGTCGCCACAACGAGTGCAATGGTCACGGCAACCGATTCAATTTGTGGTTTACTGAAAGCGATGACGAACAAAAAAGGAACGATTGCCACGCCGGCAACTTTGTTCATTAAGAAAACTATAAACGTATAACTTTCGGCAGCCGACCTGAACCCCAGTAGCCAACCCGTGAATTTCAAAAATAAATACTTACCGAAATACAGGATCATCAACAGCAAGGAAACCACAAGGGGAATCAACGCCTCCTTTAAGTCAACGTCGGCTTTATAAAAATCCAGTAGCAAAAAGATAAAAACTCCAAAAGAGAGGGTAAAAAAGAGGTTAAACAGTAAGGACTGTAAGCCCGACTGTGTCAGTTGCTCTTTTATTTGATTTACCCGCAAAGAGGTTCGGAAAAAAAAGCGAAACAAATCCTTAAAATAGCGCGGATACACGAGTTGCAACAACCCCAAAAAACAAAGCAGACAACATAAATAATAAAAGAGCCAATCTTTACCTGTGTCCACTTTCGCTTTTTGTATTTGAACAACGCCGGGCGCTGTTA
>CANGQQ010000095.1 GCA_947456025.1 Chitinophagaceae bacterium
CTGTGAAGTGGTGTTTGGTTGTTGTATTTATTTCTCAATATGTTTAAACCATTTTTGTGCAGAAGGTCTACGGTGCGGACAACCGGGCCAGCAGCAGGGTTGGTGCTGTTGTTGGCGTCCTCGCCAACATGAGCGTCACCAACATGAGCGTCAAGTTGGATCACCAAATTTGTAGGAATTTTTTCCTGCGATAATGCTTACAAAAAGTAGCAGCGATCCAATTAATAGTATGTTAACAATCGTTATGTTCATGATTGTTTGGATGTTTATCAAATTCCGGATCCGGACAACAGTGGTACTCTTCGCCCGGAAAGGGTTCTGTATCAAAAATACATTTTTTCAAATTCCTTATTGCCCAGGTCTTTTCTGAGGGCCATCACTACCGGAACAACAGCACACCTATGGCTGTTCAAGTTCCGCCTCAATTTCATCGAATAAAAAATCTTCTGTTTTTGATAGATGAACCCCTGGTTGTTCGTTCTTCTTTTTTTGCAGGGAAATTTTAAAGTCTTCAGGATAGCCCGTAATACGGATGTTGATAAAACGGGTGCGACGCAGCGGGTCTCTGATGATTAAGGCATCCTCCTGTTCCGGACTTATATCTTTGGGTTTGCGGTTAAAGAGTTTATTGAATGCAGCTTTTCCAACTAATTTTAAAGGCACCCGGATGAAGTAGTCCATTTGCAGATCCACAGCTTGAGTGCCGGATATTTCCAGATGTCCGAGCGATGAATTAATGGTCATGTTTGAAAATGAAAACCATCCATTTTTTAAAATGAACCGGTTTTCCAATTTGTCAAATCGAATGCGGTCGAGGTTTTTATTTCCAACATAGGCAGACAGAGCCTGCATAGGAGCAAATTTGTCCAGCCGTCCGTTCTCAATCTTTACGTCCAGCTGCAGGTCCGAGGATTGGATAATAGGTGTGAAATCGTTATGCAGTAAAATTTTTCCTGTTATACGCCCTGTAAACAAGCCGTGTATATTGTCCGAGATAAGCAGGTCCTGTCCAAAGTTGTCGAATTTTAAAAATAACTGATCTAAATCAAGTCCTTGCATTTTGATATCGGGATTCAAATAAACTTTTGATGGATTGGATCCATTGAAATATCCCGACATTTCAATGAGTCCGCCCGCAGCACGGAACTGCATTTTATCCAGTGAAACGAAATGATTTTCTTTGATATTGATCCGGCCGTTGATGTTGGATAAGGCGTATTTGTGATAAGTAAGTTCGTTGATGCGTGCTTGAATGCTGAGATTGGGAAATGGTTTGTCAAAAATAGTTATGCCGGCATCATGATCCACTTTTTGGTTGGTTGCAGGGGGATTCCATGAAATGATTTCATTGATGTTGATGCGTTTAGCCTGAATATGAAGTTGATGTGTTGCAGCAGAGGAGGCAAGGTTCCAGGTACCGTTTAAGCGAAAATCATTGTTTCCGATGTTTCCCGAAAATTCGTTAATCTGCATAATTCCATTTTCGTAGTGTACTTTACCACGAAAACCATGCAATCGTAAGGGATGCAGTTTCAATTGAGCATGCAGTTCGGTTAAATTGAAGTCGGCCGATTGTAATATGCTATCGTAATGCAGTACAATGCGCCCGTGCAGTTTAAGGTCTTTAATGTCCTCGTTTTTATAATCTTCGGGCACGTAGTTTTTCCCCTTGTAGGTAAAGAGGTCTTTGAAGTGTATTGCTTTGCTGATCAGATCCACTTCGATCTCTGTATTACCTCTTTTATGATTGGCCAGCCATAAATCGTAATGTCCGATTTTACCTTGCAGGTGCACATCCGATCCATCGACTGTGCCGTCAAGACGTTTGATGAGGACATCCCGGTCGTTGATATAAAACACTCCGTTGAAATCTTTGATGGCGTGTTGGTAGTGTTTAAGGCGTGTTGAGATACGAGTGATATAGTAATTGCCAATGGGCAGCGAACGGGAAACAATGAACGTGTTGGCTCTTCCCCGGAAAACGATGTCGAATTTTAAATCAGACAGCACTTCGTCGGTTGGTGCTACTTTATTGCCGGTTGACAATAACGATTCAAGGTCAAGATGGCCGGCTTGTACATGCAGGTCGGCTTGGATCAGTTCGGCGGTCTTATGCAGCACAGCCGGTATGTTGGAAATGTTACCGCTGATAGAGAGGTCGTTGTTGCCTAACTTAAATTGACATTTACTCAGGTTTAATCGTTGTCCCTGAATAACTGCCTCTACATTGAGTTGACTGATGGGCAGATGAAAACGATTGGATCGGAAATGGAGGTTTTTAATGGACAGTTTTGAAAAATAAGCCTGGTTTAATTTTTCCAGTGCTTTTTCAGGGTTTTGAAGGTCAATAATGTCGTGAAAGTTCATCGTCAGCAGCACTTGTCCCGTCATGTTCTGCAAGTCATACAATTTAAAAAACTTGGTGAGAAAGTCCAGGTCAAAATCCGAGTCCAATTGAAGGTCAATTTCGGGTGAGTTGAAATTGCTAACCTTTAGTTGGGCCTTGAATTGACCTGCTTCGGGGCGTGCTCCAAAATCTTTAAGTTCAAAAACAGAACTAGCGGCACTTCGTTGTGCACCATTGGTAAAAGTGCAATGAAATCCCAGACGGTCCATCACTTTGTTTGCTTCCTTATTCTTTATGTACCCATCTTTACAACCAAAATTGGCATTGATGGATGGTGTTTGGTTGTTGGCAGTTTTTCCTTTAATGTGCACGTCAAAATACACAGTTCCTCTGTTTTCGTAACTTTTAAGTGTAGGAATTAAATCTTCAGGGGCAAAGCCGATCAGTAAATTAAAGTTTGGTTTTCTTCCTGAGAAATGAAGGTTCGCATTCATTTCATCATCCACGTCAATTGTTCCTTTGAGGTCAAAGGCTGCTCCTTCCAGCAAGACGGTTGTTTTTTTGAAATCAATTATCTGTGATTGTTTGTTGAATACCACATCTGTGTGCAGTTCCAGGTTTTTATGATAAACGTAGGTTGGCTTTTGATTTCTGAACACATTCAATACAAATGCGCCATCAAGATGTAGTTTTATTTCTTTGGGTGTTTTTTTGAAAGCGGCAGCGGCCTGTTTGATAGCTGTTTCAACCATGATGCCGGTTGAAACATTTGTTTTTTTGATGACTATTTTAGTGAGTTCAATTGAGCTCAGATCAAGCGTAAATGCTTGTTCAGAAGTATTGGTTTTTTCTTCAGTTTTCAGTTTCAGGGCACGTATAAGATTGAATTCATTGTTTTCATATTGAACGAGGTTCAACAAACCGTTTTCAAGCTTTAGTTTTTGCAACTGGTAATCTGATCGCAGCAGGCGCCAGATATTGAATCCTAAATATGCTTTTTGAACGTCTATGATAGCGGTGGTATCTTTCTTTTTTGTTTCAAACACTTTAATATTCGTGAGTTCTATCGAAACATAGGGGAATTTACGAAAGGGTGAAAGGTCTGCTTTTTCAACGGTCACCAATCCATTGTAGTGCCGATTTGCATGGTTTAACAGGTGTGCAATAACCACATCCTTTTTTGCATACAAAAGACCAGTCATTGCGCAAGTCAATAGCATCAAAACGAGGATAATCCAGCCCAAAAGTGGCAGGAAGAAAGGTCGTCGGGAGCGCTGTTGGGTCGTTTTCTTCGGCTGCATCTGCAAAAATAAATTATTGTTGTATTGCAGCCTCAATTGTGGGTTTGGCTGGCGGCTTTTTTCTTAGTAACGTCTCCTGTAAGGGGCGATGCGTTCGGCATAATGTCACCTCTCAAAACGCAACGTCCTCTGCGAGAAAGGTTGCTGTGAAGTGAGGCTTTCACTTAACGTTCGAGAAATGCCGCAGGGCAGTTATTTTATAACTGACCACCCGGCAACTGAAGCCGATTGTAATGATGAAGTTAACAACTAAAAGCCAAATAGATAATGTCCAGCCCGATATGAAGCACAATAGAATTACAAAATGCTAAAGATAACTTCCATCCGCCCGTATTTTGGCAAACCCCTGTTGTGCGTTCGTACTTCTCTACTCGATTTTAGTGAACTCCACAGGTTGTTCTTGGGTTAAAATCACTTTAGTCACCTTTCCATTTTCTTTTACAAAGTCTGCGATTGTTTTAACTCGCTGTATATCGGGCAAGAAAAACTTAGTGTCTGTCAAAGCCATAAACATTAAGTATGAACCTGTACCATTGGAAAGGTCGCCATAAATTCGGCCATTTGCTCTGTAGATTTTTATGCTTACGTTATACTTGTCGTTTTTGTATATACCAACATAACTTTCAAGTATTTCTCCACTAAGTTTGATTTCTTTTACTTCATTTTCAGATTTAATGCCGAAAATAATATTGGAAATACTTTGAAAAAATCTTTCAAAAGTATCAGTCTCGCTGTTGCATAATAAATTGATATAAATTTCTTGTTCAGGATAATACATTTCAATTGCTCTAAAACCGTCAATTGCTCCACCATGTCCGATAGAATTGATGCCATTTTCAGTTTTATTGAAAAATCCATAGCCATAATCAATTTGTTTTCCGTCAACGAGTTTGTACGGCTGAATAGCTTTTAAAAATGTTTCTTTCTTTACTATTTTCCCTTCGTACAGCGCTTTATGCCATTTGTATAGGTCTGAAACATTTGAACGCAAAGCTCCAGCACTATAAACTAAAGCCATACTAATAAAATCAGCGTTCCAATATTTCCCATCTGATAACGAATAGCCATTTGCTCGATTAGTTATTAATTGTGTTTGGCTTTCATAAAAGGTGGAACGAAGCCCAGCTGGTTCAATTACATTCTCTTTTATATATTGTTGGTAGGATTTTCCAGATACTTGTTCAATGATATAGCCCAACAGGAAATAGTTTGAATTACTATAATTGTATCTTGTATTTGGGTCAAATTCTAAAGAAAGTTTGTCGAGACTATCAATAACTGCTTTTGGCGAAAAATCAACACGCATAGCATTTGGGACTTTGGGGTCAATCTGCTCATAACCTTTAATTCCAGATGTATGTGTCAATAAGTTTTCAATGGTTATTATTTTCCCTTTGAAATGAAAGTCTTTAATGTATTTTTGAATATTGTCAGTCAATGCAATTTGCCCGTTGTCAACCAGTTGTAAAATTGCCATTGCTGTAAACTGCTTGGTGATTGAGCCAATCCTAAAAACCATCTCCGATTTCATAGGAACATTCAGTTCAATATTGGCAGTTCCATACCCCTTTTCAAGAAGTACTTCGCCCTTTTTGGCAATTAAAACGGCACAGCCCGGTGTATAGTTTTTGTAATTGCCTAAAATTGCTTTGTCAATTTGTTTGACAAGTTCCTTGTCTTGCTTACTCTGTCCAAACGAAAGAGTAGAAAGTCCTGTGAAGAGTATGAATAAATAAAGTTTCATTGAATTTGAAGAGTTTTTTTAGTATGAGTCACAACGGTTTGCAGCTACAAGAAGTTGGCGATTTCGGAGACGAAAACTGTCTGCCACCACTGAACTTCATACGAAGCAAAAAGCTTCATGTATCCACTGAACCGCCAATTTCTTGTAAGTGCTGTTATAAGCCGTGTTTCATCTTGTCTTTGCTTTATTTTCATTAATCCGTTTTTGTTAAGTTTTTCGTCAATTTGGTAATTGATTTCTTTACACTTTCAGATAAATTGTCTGTGTAATAAGATTCGGTCAAGGTCTTGATTTCACGGGATAGGTCTGGGTGTTTTTTTGAAATTGCAACTAATGTCTTAAATGCATGATGGCGAAGGGAAGGATTTTTACCTACCTGTTCCCAAATTTTTGTGCAGGAGTCAAACAATTGACCTTCATATTCGTCATTTAATTCCATTCGTTGTAAAATCATCAGTAACTCTCTCTGTTGATTGTCGTTTCGTTCGGGTAAAATGTCAATTATTCTCTTTAAATACTTGATTACTCGTTTGTCGTTTTTGGCCATACAACTCCACAATAACCATGAAGCTCTCCAGGAGTATGGTTGTTTGTCTGCGATGGCTAATTTGATAGCTTCAGTAAAATCTTTAGGATGAGATTTCAAATAAACAATCATATCAGCTTTGTGTGATTTTGTTAGCAGATGCTCCAGTTTTGTTTCCATGTGCTTAGTCATTTGTTAATCTTCTTTCTTAGCAACGTCTTCTGTGAGAGACGTTGCTAAGAAGTGGTGTTTGGTTGTTGTATTTATTTCTCAATATGTTTAAACCATTTTTGTGCAGAAGGTCTACGGTGCGGACAACCCGGCCAGCAGCAGGGTTTTCGTTTCCCTTCTGATAGTTCTTCCAGCATACGATGAATATGTTCCATCCTTGTTTGTTCTTTTTTGACAATTGTAACCCAACAAATCCATTCATTGCGTTGAATGGGTGTTAACTTGTTCCAACGTTCAAGAATAGCGGCATCGGTTTTCAAGGCCTTTTCCATATCACCAGGTAAATCGTGCAGAACACCTTCGGCTACAATTATCTTAGTCATTGTTTAGTTTGATATAATGCAATTCTGTTTCCTTCTGTGTCTTCAAATTCGGCAACAAGTCCAATTCCGTTGTCTGTTTTGGGATATAAAATTTGACCACCATTTGAGGTAGCTAATTTCAGTGTTTCATCAATATTTTATGTCTTGAAGTAAATTACAACTCCATGGTGCTGTTGTTGGCGTCCTCCCCAACAACGATAAGAATTATGCATTGATTGATTAACATGTTGGCGGGGACGCCAACATGAGCGTCAATTTCGAGGGTTATGAAATTTTATTATTCCATTCGTTCAATTCTTTTATTTTTTCCTCATCTACACCTTGTTTTTTTGCTATGTACAATAAGATTTGATTTTGAAGAAATAACTGTTTCCGAATATTCGCTGAACCGGAAGCCGATTGTATAATAAAATAGAGGATTATTAATGAAATAGCACTTGTGAGAATAAATGCAATTAAGGCTGTTTCCATATTTGTTTTGGAAATGAAAATACGGAAATTTCATGAAGCGTAAACTCATAAAATATACTCCACTTTCTTAGCAAAGTCTACTTTAAAGAATATTGCATACAGCAATGTGCTTCCTCTTTAATTATAATGTACTCTGTGAAAGACGTTTTTTGAAGTATTGGCCGATGTATGGCAATTAGTAAATGATGTATTTTTAAGCAAATCAAGTCAGGCCGTGAATGAACTTTGTTCCAAAATAAAAAGGGGGCTTATTGACGAGTATCATTTAGATGAAACCGACCTAAATAATAAACTTGCAAAAAGGCTGAAAGAAAGGGGAGATAGTAATGGAACTTACTATGAGTTTTTTTATGAACGGCTTGATTTAGCAGAAAAACATTACAAGGGTACAGAAGCCATTAAGGATGAAGAATCCTATATGCTTACTAGGAATATTTATTTAATGATGTTTGAACTTTTAAACAAGCTGGATAAAAAAATCACTCCTGTTTCCAGGAAAATGAACAAGTTGGAAATTGAAAAAGCGTCTTTGGGGAATTTTGAAAAAGAAATTGTAATAATAGCAACCGGATGTTGTGATTATTGCTTACAGTTTAATGATGTTCATATTTCTGTAGAAGATGCGTTAGAAAAGTTCCCATTGGATTATGATAAATGTACAAGAGAGAGGGGATGCTTTTGCCAATGTTGCCACGTGAATAAGCGTAATTCGGAAGGAAGATTAATAAGAAGAAGGACAATTTAAAAAGTATAAAGTCACTCCGAATAAAGGTTTAAGGGAAACTTATCTCGGTTGGGGAAGGGAAGTTTAAGGATGCCCCTGCCGGTTAAAACAGGGATTTCTATTAATCCACCGTGCAAAAAACAAGCCTTTATTTGTGGTTTGCGTTGAAATGAGTAAAGTAAAAAGGGTTACGAATTAACGCAACCCTTTGATTTTCAACGTGGATCCTGTAGGATTTGAACCTACGACCCTCTGATTATGAGTCAGAAAGTATTGGGTAATATTAATTTTCATCAATTAACATATATTGTCATATAGTATTGTATATCAATTAAATAGTAAACATATGTTGATAAGGAGTTTCCCGAATTTTCACAAAATGTTTCTAAATTGCTTCTAAATTTATAGATTTAGAAACATATGAACGCAACAGTCAGCATAGTGCATTATAAAGCAAGAATGAAAGAAAATGGTAAGTATCCGGTCAAGATGCGTGTGATACACAACCGAATTCATCGAGATTATAAATTAGGATTTGATTTGACCGAAAAGGAATTTGAGGAGGGGATTAAGCTGAAGCCACTGAAGCAGTACCGGGACATTGCAGCCAAGATCACAGGATTTAAGAACAAACCCAATAAAATGCTTGATAAAATACCTCATTTTACGTTTACCAAGTTTGAGCAGGAATTCTTCAGTTACCATAAGGGCGCATCTGATATTTACCCCTTTTTTGAGGAATACATTGAAGACCTTAAAAAACAAAAACGAATCAAAACCGCCGTTTCCTACAAAACGGCTATGGTAATGCTTCAGGATTATCAAAATGATGAAATACTAATGATCCATGAAAAGGGAAAAAAGCAGTATCAGGGGAAAAAAGAAAAAAACCAATCAAAGAAAAAACCACTCAGTCTATACGATATAACCCCCGACTTTCTAAAAAAGTTTGACGATAAGCTTAAGGAAACCGGCAGAACATCGACGACGATTGGAATTTACGTTAGGGCAATCCGAGCTATTTACAACTACTGCATAAGCAAAGGAATAATTAAAAAAGATGAGCACTATCCTTTTGGCAGGGGAAGGAAGTACAACATCCCCTCTGGTCGGAACATCAAGAAAGCTCTTACGCTGCAAGAAATTGATAAAATATCTAATTATGAAGCTATCCCAGGTAGTTTTAAAGCCATGGCAAGGGATTTCTGGATGTTAAGCTATTCTTTATCCGGCATGAACTTTAAGGATATTGCGCATCTTAAACCGGAAAATATTGATGGTAACCGGGCA
>CANGQQ010000096.1 GCA_947456025.1 Chitinophagaceae bacterium
TCACACGTCTTGCAGCCTTGGTGCAAATCCCGATTCTTGCAGGCGCATTAATGTTTGTGAATCTCGCCGGTGGTTTATTTGAACCTCACACCGAGTTTTGGTTTTCGCTTCTTATCATGTTGCTCCTGGTATTTTATTTGATTGAAGGAGGCGGACCAATCAGTATAGATGAATGGATGCGAAAAAATCCCGACGAACGGCCCCATAAACATAAATGGGGGTAGATTCAGATTTATTTTTAGCTGATGCCGGTTGTTTATGCCGGCATCTTTATTTTTGAACATATGAAATTTCAAATCGGCGATAAGGTACTGTTGATTCATTCCAATGAGGAAGGAGAAGTTGTAGAAATCATCAATTCTAAAATGGTGTCTGTTGATGTTGGAGGAGTGCAGTTTCCGGTTTATACAGACCAACTGGAGTTTCCCTATTTTAAACGCTTTACAGAAAAAAAGCCCGCACCCGTAGAAAAGAAAAAAGTTTATGTTGAAGATCTAAAAAAAGAAAAAGTAACCCTTAAAACGTACAATGTAGAATCAGGAATCTGGTTGTCGTTGCTGCCTGTTTTTGATAAAGATGTGTTTGATGACGACATCGTCGACTACTTTAAATTGTTTTTGGTAAATAATACCGATACGGCCTATCGTTTTTCATATCAGTTTCTTAAATCCACTGTTGTTGATTTTCAATTGGAGGGAGAATTGCTTCCTTTTAACGACCTGTATCTTCACGATGTTCCATTTGAGGCGATGAACGATGCGCCACGTTTCGATTTTGAATTTTCGCTCAAAGAGTCAAACCGTAAAAAGGTGGATTACTTTGAAACCGGACTTAAAATCAAGACCAAACAATTGTTTCAACGAATAGAAGCATTGCTGCTCAATCAGCAAGCCAACTTTTCCTATTTATTGATGGAAACGTATCCTGATAAAGAAATACGGGAAACGGTCGATCTGTCGAAGCTTACGGCAGCCGGATATAAGTTGTACGATGCCGGTACTGCGCGCCAACACATTCCTCCGGCTCGTTCAGTTGTGGATTTGCACATCGAAAAAATAACAAACAACCGAAAGGGGCTTTCAAATTTTGAGATTTTAACGCTGCAACTCAATGAGTTTGAAAAATATTATGAGTTAGCGGTTTTACATCATTTGGCACATTTCATTGTAATACATGGAGTAGGAGAAGGTCGCCTTCGTGATGAAATACACAGTAGCTTAAGACTTAAAAAGGAAGTGAAGTCCTTTGTGAACCAATATCATCCATTGTATGGTTTCGGAGCAACGGAAATTTACTTCAAGTAACAGTGGCTTTTTGAGCGCTACACAAGCTTCAGTTTTCGTAATTTTGAGGTGATTGCAAATCAGACTATCGTTCTTGTTCACAAGAGAGGAAAGTCCGGACAGCACAGAGCAGCGTACCGGTGAAGAGCCGGGTCCCGTTTGTTCGGGAACAGAAAGTGCCACAGAAAATAACTACCATCTTCGGATGGAAAAGGTGAAAACGTAGGGTAAGAGCCTACGCATTGTTACAGCAATGTAGCAGTGGGGTAAACCTTACGTGCTGAAATGCCACGTATATTCTGCCTTGTGTAAACATAGTAAGCTGCTCGCTTACGATCGCATTATGTGATGGCAGAAAGGGTAGGCAGATTGATCCTGCAGCGTAAGTTGCAGGACAGATAAATGATAGTCCACGACAGAATCCGGCTTATCGATTTGCAATTTTTTAAAATCAGGTCCAATCCTTCAAAAAGATTGGACCTGTCCTTTTATAGATATCGTTCCTGAAGTATTTGAACATGATGTTTGAAATGACCTGCAATGATAAATCCGATTGCATTGACAGTCACAGACCAATTGCTGGCAATCCCTTTGCGGAGCAATTCATTTTGCTCAAATGATTGAAATAAAAATCGGGTGGATGCATGTACAACGTTGATCTCATCCAGCATTAATTGCAATGATCTTTTTGAATCTGAAAGGTTTGCAAACTCGTTCTCATCAAACCCCTCCAATGCTGCCGGATGTTTTCTGGCAAACCACAATGCACGAAAGGCAAAAACGCGTTCACAGTCGATCATGTGCTGCAATACCTGTCGAACACTCCATTTGCCTGATGCATAACGATAATCGGGATTGACATTGCTCAAAATTTGAGATAATCGTTCTATTTCGATTCGCTGCTCTTCTAAAGCATCCAATAATGTTTCTGACTTGATGTGTAAGATGTACTTGTGATAAAATGATGCATAATCATTTTCAGAAGGCCTGTTCATGCTTGGTTATTTAAATTGAAATTAAAAAATCCTGCTTTGAAGCAGGATTTTTTAAGTGAAGTCTTATCGTGGATTATCTTTTTACAGGTCTTTTCACTGTTTTTCTTTTAGTCGTTGTTGGCTTTGAAACAGGCTTCGAAACTTTTCGTTCACCTTTAAGCGTTGAAGCTATTTTTACAGATTCATACGCATTGATGATACCGCCGGTTCTGCTGTATTCAGCAAAATCAAATTTCTCTTCGGTTCCCGGTTTCTTTTCTTTTGAATTGGGGTTGATGGCTCCTTTTTCAATACAGTATTTGATTTGCTCTGCACTTAATTCAGGGAAGTAAGAACGAATCAATGCTGCTAAACCGGCAACGACCGGACTGGCCATACTGGTGCCTTGAGCAAAACCGTAAGTGGTACCTCCGGGGATGGTAGAATAAATTTTAACACCGGGTGCAAATACATCCACTTCTTTTTTTCCATAATTCGAGAAGGAAGCGGCAAGTCCGCCGTTTTTGGGATCGCCACTTGCGCCTACAGTAATGAAATTGGTTGCTTTTTCTTTGGGTTGTAAGAAATTGGCATTAGGGAAATTTTCAACCGAGTCTACGTTTTTGGAATCATTACCTGATGCATGAATCAGTAAAACGCCTTTGCTTTTGGCATAACGGATGGCATCATCTACCCATCTTTTTTGTGGAGACAGGCTCTTTCCAAAACTCATGTTAATGATGGTTGCACCGTTGTCAACGGCATAGCGAATTGCATGGGCGATATCTTTATCATGCTCATCACCATCCGGTACTGCACGTATCGTCATAATACGCACATTATTGGCAACACCATCTACACCTATACCATTGTTTCGTGCTGCTGCAATGATGCCCGTAACGTGTGTTCCATGAAATGGGGTACTTGCCATAACGTCGTTGTTGCCGTAAAAACGATCATTGAAATTGAGGTAATTGTCTTTTACCACATCACCGCGATAATTTTTTGGGGGGGTATCAACCGCCTCTGCTTTCTTTTCCAGTCCCTGATAATAAGTTGTAAACTCCTCCATGATCACGGTGTTGTTTGACGTCATCATTTCAAATCCTTTGAAAAGTGTGAGCATGGTGGTTCTGGCTTCACTTTCTTTTTGACCGGCCGGCTTGAATTCCATCAAATCATTTCCGGAATAAACTTCCTTGAATTTCAATTTGAGGAGGCTGTCTGCTTCCAATGATTTTTTATACAGATTACGCAAAAACAACAGACTGCTTTGTGCTTCTGTAGCAGCATTCTCAATGTTGCCTTTTGCCATTTTATACATTTTGTATTCTTCCTGCTCAACGGGAGTGAGTTTGCTTTCATCCGTCACATTTTCGTATTTCTTTTTGAAGGCATGGTATACACGTGCTGCTTCGTAAGAATCTTCTTTCACATTTTTACCGTCTTTACCGCCCAGGAAGTTCCATCCATAGATATCATCAACATATCCGTTTTTGTCATCATCGATTCCATTACCGGGTATTTCTTTCGCATTTTTCCAAAGTATCGGTTTTAGGTCTTCGTGCAGCGTGTCAACCCCGCTGTCAATAACTGCAACAATCACCGGTACGCTTTTTCTGTTTTTCAGAAATTCATAAGCCTGATTTAAGCTGATGCCGTAAAAACTGTCGGTCGCACGGTCCAGTAAATGCCATCCTTTGAATTGGTCGTCACTGCTCTTAGAGACGGATGTTTGTGCTGTTGCTGCAAATGAAAGCATTACAAAACTCAGTAATGCCGTGATTTTTTGAATAGTCATTCTTGATATGTATTGATTGAGAAATGTAAAGTTCAATGATTCGGCTAAAGTGTGTTTGCCTTTTAGCCCTTTTAACATTTTCTTGGATTATAAATCAAATTTAATACCCTGTGCCAAAGGTAGTGTAGATGAATAATTGATGGTATTGGTTTGTCGGCGCATGTAGTTTTTCCAGGCATCACTGCCGCTTTCTCTACCACCGCCGGTTTCTTTCTCACCACCAAAAGCGCCTCCAATTTCGGCTCCACTGGTACCTATATTGACATTCGCAATTCCGCAATCACTTCCGGCTGCCGACAAAAATAGTTCGGCTTCACGTAAGTTCAAGGTCATAATAGCGGATGATAAGCCTTGGGGAACACCGTTTTGAATCGTGAGTGCCTCTTCCAGTGTCCGGTATTTTAAAAGATACAAAATGGGAGCAAAGGTTTCATGCTGAACAATCGAATAGGAGGGTTGGGCTTCTGCTACACACGGTTTGACATAACAACCGCTTTCGTAACCGTTCCCTTCCAATACTCCGCCTTCAACGATAAAATGTCCGCCCTCTGCTTTGCATTGTTCAATGGCCTTCAGATAGGCATTTACTGCGTCTTTGTCAATGAGTGGTCCCACATGATTGTTTTCATTTAATGGATCTCCAATTCTCAATTGTTTATAAGCCGCAACCAGTTTTTCTTTTACCTGATCATAGATGCTTTCATGAATGATCAAACGACGAGTCGTTGTACAACGTTGTCCCGCTGTACCAACAGCACCAAATAATGCACCCCGTACAGCAATATCCAGATCGGCATGCTGAGAAATGATGATGGCATTGTTTCCGCCCAATTCGAGCAATGTTCTTCCTAATCGTTGGGCAACAGTTGCTGCAACGGTTTTACCCATTCGTGTACTTCCGGTTGCCGAAACCAGTGGAATTCGCGAGTCATTACTCATCCATTCACCCACTTCACGGCCTCCCTGTACCAGACAACTAACCCCTTCCGGAACATTGTTTTTTGCAAAAACGGTACTGATGATCTGCTGACAAGCGATGCCGCATAACGGCGTTTTTTCACTCGGCTTCCAAACACAAACGTCTCCGCAAATCCAGGCCAGCATGGCATTCCAGCTCCATACGGCTACCGGAAAATTGAACGCGGATATGATGCCGGTAATTCCAAGTGGGTGCCACTGTTCATACATCCGGTGCAGAGGGCGTTCACTGTGCATGGTTAATCCGTGCAACTGTCGTGATAAGCCAACCGCAAAATCACAGATATCAATCATTTCCTGAACTTCTCCATATCCTTCCTGTAAACTTTTTCCCATTTCATAGGAAACCAGTTTCCCTAACACTTCTTTGTGTGTGCGTAGGGCTTCGCCCACCTGACGGATGACTTCACCTCTTTTAGGGGCCGGCCACAATCTCCATTCCAGAAAGGCTTCTTCTGCTTTTTTAATGGTCAGTTCATAACTTTTTTGATCAGCAGCGCTTACTTCTGCTATCATTTTTCCATCTACAGGCGAGGAGGATACCAAAGTGGTTCCGGTTGAAGGAATCCATTGGCTTCCTGTTGAAACACCTAAATTGGTGGCATTGATTCCCAGTTGTTTGAATAGTTCCAGCATACAATCGTTGATTAGGAATGCAAATATCCGGCTTTTCTGCCGACTATAATGTGACTTTTATTCCTGTCATCAACCACCGATTGGGCATAACAGTTCCAAAAATATCAGCATACTTACGGTTGAACAGATTGTCGGCTTGAATGAACAGGCCGAGTTTGTTTTCAATAAAATGGCCCTCCATTCTGGCATTTAACAAGAAGTAGTCTTTGCTGATGGGCACAAATGCAGCATTTCCTGTTTGAGGATTTCTTTGTTTATATAACCCGTTAAGCGCAATGCTTACAAATTTGTAACGGTATTGTGCAGAGAAGTTGACCAGGAATTTAGCATGATTGGAAACATACAGGGTTGGTACGGCGTCCTTCATGGTGCTCTTTAACCAAACGACACCTGTTGACAAATTCAAGCTATGGTCTTTTGAAATTGTTTTTTGATATTGTACGTCCAGCTCAATACCTCGCGTGTTGACTTTATTGATATTCTTTGCAAGAAAATAGGTTCCGGTCGGATCCAGATTCACTTGACGCGGCATATTGGCATAAGGTGTGGATACATAATCTATCAAACCGTCATGAAAACGTTGAAACCATCCTGCAGATAACTTCAACTCTTTTGTTGCAAAGTAATCGAACCCTGCTTCATAACTAAACGATGATTCTGCACCCAGGTCAGGATTGCCGATTCGGTTTCCTGTTTTTATCAAGACAGGTTGGTAATTGTTAAAGCGTTCCGTAAAGTCGGCATCACGAATCGTCCTTCCGGCACTGCCTCTAAACAGGAGTTTATTGCAACGATAAGAGGCATTCAGTTGGGGTACAATTTCCCAGCCTGAGCGTTCGTTCCATTCGGCACGAATAGCTGGATTGATCAACAGATTTTTGGTCAATTCATGATTCAGAATCAAAAAGGCTCCAGTATTGGTGATACTGTGGTCGCCTCTGTTGTTTGATTTAACGCTCCGGTTAATGACCTGAACTCCTGTAGTAAGAATGGTGTTTTCGCTGAAGCTATAATGATGCAACGCTAACGCCTGAATGATTTGCGATCGATTGGTATTGGCTACACTTGATTTATTAAATTGAAATTTATCGGAAGCGTTTTTGATTCCGGCATCGAAAGTAAATCGGTGCTTTTTTTGATGAAAAGCAAGATTTAGATGATGCCAACGTGTAATCACTCGTTCCGTCGAAGTATCGGCAGTTGATGTTGTATAAAAATTTTGTGCGCTAAAGTTGCGGTCGTCGTAAGCTCCTCGGTACGCAACACTCAGTTTATCGGAAAGATGGTGTTTTACCGATAAAGAAAGGGTTGATAAATTAAAAAAGCCATTGATTCCTCTTAAAGGTTGACCATCGGCAACATTTTGTAAAACACCACCCGCGATGGCTGTTTTGTTTTTTTGCCAGTTAAAACCCGCTTGTGCATTTCGCAATCCATAAGCTCCTGTTGTTACTTGTCCGCTGATTCGTTGTGCCGACGTTCCTTTACGTGCCGCAAACGTCTTGGTAATAATATGTACAACACCTCCCACAGCTTCGGTTCCATATATTGCGGAGGAAGCTCCTTTTAAAATTTCGATGCGTTCAATTTCGGCAGGAGCAATGGGTATGTAAGAGTTGAAATGCCCGGTCAATGGGTCATTCAATCGAATACCATCCAGAATGATCAGAACTTGCTGAAAGGTTCCGCCGCGCATTGTGATGTTGCTTTGGGTGCCCATGGGGCCGCGACTTTGCACTTCGATACCGGGCATATACCGGATGAGTTCATCAACAGATTGTACGGGCAATTGACGGATTTGGTCACCTTCTATGACCACAATATTTCTTCCTGTTTTAGAGGCGTTTTGAGGGGTTAGGGAAGCGGACACGGTAATCGGGTCTAACTCGATTTCTTTTTGCTGACCTGCGGTTACCAATACAAACAACATGCAAAGGCTGGTAGTTAAGGCTTTTAACATAAAAAAAATTTGCGGCAAAGATAGGGGGCGGGCCCAATCTGGCTCATTTGGGCACATTTTTGACCGAAATATGATATTTGATGCGTCCGGTTCTTCTGTAAATATTTGATAATCAAAGATTTTTTCGTATATTACTAAAGACAACTGAATCTAATACAACTGATGCATTGGTATTTAATATTATATCTCCAGTTTCTTCTGGGTGCTTTCCTGTTCAAAGATGGGTCAACAGCATCCCGTATCAATCTACACAAAAGCCACCATTTTGTGGATTCCGGTTCTGAAGAGGCAAAGAAAAAACGAAAGTTCAAGAAGGGAGATACGCTGGTCTATTGTCAGATACTTCGTTTAACCGATCGGGACAAGAAGAAGCAAATTATGGTTGTTTTTGCCAATTCGGTCATCCGTGAATCCAAGATGCGCAGCAGAATGAAAATCGATTATATGTTGAAAAGGGAGCGTGTGTACCTCCACAAGGTATTTTTCTTTGATGTGGATATTCTGGATGAACAGCGGGTTGATACAACCATTAAAGAGTACATGAATGCGGTACAACTGTATTATCCGAATGCTAAAATATGGGGCATCTTAAATGCAGATGGCTTTTTAGCAGAAAACCGCCTTTAGGCGGTTTTTTTCTAATGTTTAAACGTAATTTTTAGAGTGTAGGTGCTTCCTCCGGAAGTCTGTGATGCGGAGATTATCAAATTGTCTTCATCCAAGCGTTCAATAAAAAAAGTAAAGCCTTGCGCTAAAAGCTTTGTTTCATTTTCTAGGAAAGCCCAACTGCTTGATTCTGTTTGAGGGTCAGTAGGATCACATTTTGTAGGACCTTCATCAAAATCAGCCGTGTTATTTGTTTTAAACAGTATAAAATCGTCTTTTGAACAGGCGTCCCAAGTAGGATAAGCATCAATAAATGGATCACTATCTGTTTTTTCTTCCCATTTACTGATGGTCCAACTTTTTTGAGTCAGCAATGTCGTTTTTGATTTTGATGGAACATCACTTTTCTTTTTACAAGCTGAAATTGTAAAAGAAACGATGATGATCAACGGCAAAATTTTAAAAAGGAGCTTTTTCATGTTTTTTGATTTAAGGTTAAAAAAGGTGTTTATTAATAAGATTCTTTTTCATTAGGGAAATCTTTTGCCTTTACTTCAGAGATGTATTGTTGTACGGCACCTGTAATGGATTCATGTAAATTCAGGTATTGACGTAAAAAGCGTGGCTTGAATTCGGTGTTGATACCCAGAAGATCGTGCATAACCAAAACCTGCCCGTCACAATCA